>NZ_JBSRVI010000127.1:0-35505 GCF_055134445.1 Arcticibacterium sp. | reverse complement strand
AAAATCTCTCTTCCATTGGCCAATGGTCTAGAATATGTAATTCTAATTCTCGGCATTATAGCCGCTTTCTCTTTTGCCGTTTTAGCAAAAGCAGCTCTATGTGCCCCATTTGGATAATAAGCCACATCCATGATACTTTTATCTATGGGTTCAAAATCTTGAGCAGAAACCTGAAAAGCAAAAAAGCTTAGTAAAATAAGTAGTGTTTTTTTCATGTCTTTTAATAAGGTTTTATATATAATAGTTCAATTTAGGAAAAATACAGGCCAAATAGACAAAATAAACCATTTGAACGTATCTGATTAAGCATTCCTTGAAGAGGCCCAATGCCTGCTGAAAGAACTTTGAGCATTAAAATATTAAACATAGAAAATTGAAAAGCATATTACTCCTCGTTACCGTTGCCTTGATGGCTCAATGTACCAAAAAAAATACCGTGCCCGCCTCAACAGAAAGCTCCGGCTCTTCCATAAAATATTTAGCTTTGGGAGATTCTTACACTATCGGTGAAAGCGTTAGCCCGTCTGGCAGATGGCCAGTTCAGCTTGCAGAACAGCTCACCAGAAAAGGTTTAGAAATGGATGACCCAAAAATAATAGCTCAAACCGGATGGACTACAGATGAACTCGATAAAGCCATTAACCACAGTGCTCCCAAGAATAATTACGATTTGGTATCCTTGCTTATCGGGGTCAATAATCAATTCAGAGGTAGATCGGCTACAGATTTTAAAAGAGAATTTGAACCTTTATTAGATAGAGCGATAGGTTTTGCAGGAGGGGACAAATCAAAAGTATTTGTGGTTTCTATTCC
This sequence comes from Arcticibacterium sp., assembly GCF_055134445.1. Taxonomy (NCBI): domain Bacteria; kingdom Pseudomonadati; phylum Bacteroidota; class Cytophagia; order Cytophagales; family Leadbetterellaceae; genus Arcticibacterium; species Arcticibacterium sp. The sequence continues at coordinate 34,692 of NZ_JBSRVI010000127.1, read as the reverse complement.
AGATTATGGTTTTACGCCTTTTGGTCAAGGCAGAAACCCTCAAAAAATAACACAAGAGATAAATGAATATAACCAAATTCAGAAAGACATTTGTACGGCAAGAAACATTGCGTTTTTTGACATTACCCCCATTTCTAGGAAAGGACTTCAAGATACTGATTTAGTAGCCGGCGACGGACTACATCCTTCTGCTAAAATGTATGGTCAGTGGGTTGATTTAATGCTAAATGATGTTCTATCTTTGGTAAAACCATGACAAACATCAAAGCCAAAGTAGCTCGATTAGACGAAGAAGACCCACTAAAGGCATTCAGAAACGACTTTGTTTTAGACGCAAAAACAATCTATCTGGATGGTAACTCTTTGGGGGTTTTGCCTAAGAAAACAAAGCAAGTTTTAGAAGAAACCATCAATCAAGAATGGGGCTCCAGTTTGATAAGAAGCTGGAATCAAGACTGGCTAAAAAGCCATCAAAGGATAGCCGGAAAAATAGCCAAACTTATTAATGCAGAACCCGACGAAGTCATTATAACCGACAGTGTTTCTGTTAACTTGTATAAACTGGCTTTCGCTAGTCTGTCTTATCAAAGCCACAAAAGTGAGATAGTTACAGATAGTTTCAACTTCCCCAGCGATCTATATATCCTTCATGAATTATGTCAACAATCTTTTAAAGATAAAACATCCCATGTGGTAAATCAGGAGAACTTTGAGCAAGCCAATAAGAATATTTTAAATGCCATTTCTGAAAACACTGCTCTGGTAAGTTTAAGCCATGTCACTTTTCAAAATGCCTTCCGATATGACGTGAAGCTTATCAATGAGAAAGCGACTGTAAACGGAGCTCTCAACCTTTGGGACTTGAGCCATTCTGTTGGTGCGGTGCCTATTGATGTCAAAGCTTTAAAAATGGAAATGGCCATAGGCTGCACCTATAAATACCTGAATGGCGGACCTGGTGCTCCTGCTTTTCTTTACGTTTCAAAAGCATGGCAAAGTCGACTTCAAAACCCGATTACGGGTTGGTTTTCACATGCTGCTCCCTTTGACTTTAGTCCTACTTTTAGAGCCTCAGATGGCATACAAAACTTTGCCGTAGGCACACCTCCAATATTGTCTACCAAAGCGATTGAGCCTGGTGTTGATATCTTCTTAAAAGCAGGAATTCAAAACATTCAAAACAAATCGGAATTATTATTTGAATTATTCATACAGTTATTTCAATTATTTCTGAAAGAAAGGAATTACAAAATAGCAAGTCCAATAGCAGCTGCTGAAAGAGGATCACACATCGCTTTAACACATAAAGAAGCCTACCGAATAAATCTTTCTCTGATTCATCCACGTATAAATAGAAAGACCATCATTACTGACCATCGTCCACCAGACATCATTAGAATAGCTCTTACGCCTTTATATTTAAGTTTTTCGGAACTCTGTGAAGCTGTAATAAGGTTAGTAGAAATAGTGGACTCCAAAGAATTTGAAAATCATTCGCCTGTAAAAACAGGTGTTATCTAAAAAGAATAAATTATGAAAAGTGTATTAATCGCGATGCTGTTCTTATTCAACCTTCAAGAATGTGAAAGCACCAATCAAACACAAAACGTGGTAGAAACACCAGCAGCAGAACTTGCCAAATATGAAACCGCCTACTTTGCCTCTGGTTGTTTCTGGTGCGTAGAAGCCATTTATGAAAGCTTAGAAGGCGTAAAGGAAGTAGTTTCTGGCTATTCTGGAGGTAAAGAGAAAAACCCGACCTATCAACAAGTTGGTTCACACAGAACAGGTCATGCAGAAGCAGTAGAAGTATTTTACGACCCAGCCGTGATAAGTTATGCGACCTTAGTAAAAGTATTTTACGGTTCGCAAGACCCTACTACTGTAGGTCAGCAGCCCGATTTTGGAGACTCTTACCGCTCCGTAATTTTCTATAAAAATGCCGAAGAAAAAGCGATTGCAGATGCCGCTAAAGCAGCCATAGCGAAAGACTACAAAAAACCAATTGTAACTGAAATAATACCTTTTGAGAAGTTTTGGAAAGCAGAGGATTATCACCAAAACTATGAGAAGCTTAATCCAAATCAGCCTTATGTGAGGTCGGTTTCTATACCGAGATTGAATAAGTTTAAAGCTAAGTTTCCAGAATTATTGAAGAAGGGAGCGTAAAGATTATTGTTCCAGTGAATGATATTTATTATAGGTATCAATAATCTTTTTGATATGTTCGTATCGATAGTATTCCTTTTCAATTTTTCGCTTTAAATCCTTGTTATCAGCAATCAACGGAACAATGGTTTGCAGAAAATTCTCTTCAGAAAGAAAGTAGACCATTCCTTTCTTATTCAAGACATAAATAACTGAAAACTTCTTAGCGTAAATCGTTGCTTTCACCCTAATTCTTCTCCTCGCTTTGTTCGCCACCACAAAGACTGTTGGCGTGGGGGCGTCCAAAATCTTATGTTCAATGTATAAGTTAATGGCTCCTAAGGCAAAAATTTCCATTAATTTCTGAACTTCTTTATTACCTTGTTTGAATCGAATATTTTGATAACCTACTGACTCAGTAACCAGGTACTGTACATCGCTGGTCTTTATGCTTTCTTTTTTACCCGTTTCATTCCTATAAATTGGTATTCTTTTACCAAAAGACCTTTCGCTTGGAACCTTACAAAGAATAGTATCATTACTTATGGTGACAATAACGCCCTCAATAAAGGCATTCTGGGCAAAGCCGAGATTACTCCCCAGCAAAAGAAGTATGGATAATTTTAAAGTTTTCACGCCTTAAATAAGTTGAAAAAATTCTAATTGCTCAAAACTTTTTCGGCAGAAACCCGAATTACCCATCATAATACCTTTGTTTAACGACAAATGGCCTATAATCCCGCGTTTTTAATAACCTCCGCATACCACAGTGCCGAGTCTTTCGGCACACGGTTTAGCGTTCCCTCTTCTATGTAAGTTATGCCAAACTTCTTATCATAACCCGAAGCCCATTCGAAATTATCCATCAACGACCATATAAAATAACCACCCATATGCACACCATTTTCTATGGCACCATGAACAGCAGATAGATAACCATCAAAGAAGGCTATTCGGTCTTTGTCCTCCACTTTTCCATTCACCAGTTTATCATCAAAGGCACAGCCATTTTCTGTGATATAGATTTCTGGATTATCGTATCTGGCGGCTATCCATTCCAGTAACTTCTGGCAGCCCCAAGGCACTATGGCCCATTTCATATCTGTCAGTTTCCAGTGAGGCTCTACACTCAGATTCACATTCTGATCTTCCGAAAGTCCTCCATTACCATAAACACTTCCTTTGTCCGGAATGTCTGTGGCATCTGAGGCAAACATGGTGGTGTAGTGATTCAGTCCAAAAAAGTCGGAGGAGTTTTTTAGTAATGCCTTCTCCTCTACTGTAAATGTTGGTAATCTATCTCCCAGCCTCTCTTTCATTGATTCCGGATAATCGCCTTTATAAATTGGGTCTGCAAACCAAGCCAGAAAAAACTCCAAAGCCCTTTCTGCAGCTTCCTTATCCTCTTTTGAATTTGTTAGTGGCTCACGCCAATCGCAATTGTTCGTAATTCCTATTCTTCCTTTTTGCGTAGCTCTATATTTCCTATTATAAACATCTACGGCCTTACCATGTGCCTTTAGTAGATTGTGCCCTGCAATATATGGCAAATCACCAGACTTTTTCCCTGGAGCAAAAACACCATGTCCATAGCCTAAAATAGCCACCACCCAAGCTTCATTTATGGTAATCCAATGCTTCACGTTTTCGCCAAAAGCCTTGAAACAGACATCTGCATAAGCCGCAAAAGCATCAGAAATATCATCCCCAATCCAACCATCCATCTCAAATTGCAAGGCTGCGGGTAAATCCCAATGATAAAGCGTTACCCATGGCTCTATGTCATTTTTAAGTAGTTCGTCTATCAATCTACAATAGAAATCAATTCCCCTTTGTTCTACTTTTCCTACACCGGCTGGTAAAATACGCGACCAAGAAATAGAAAACCTATAAGCTTTTAATCCCAATTTTTTCATTAGAGCCACATCTTCTTCTATCCTATGATAATGGTCGCAGGCTATATTTCCAGTATCTCCCTTGGCTATTTTACCTGGCGTCATACAAAACACATCCCAGATAGAAGGTCCTTTACCATCTTCGTTCCAGCCTCCTTCTATTTGATACGCAGAAGTGGCTCCACCCCATGTAAAATTTTTTGGGAATTTTTTCATTTCTTTTGCTTTGTAAAACACACCTCCTTAATAGACTTGGCTTAAAAGCCAAGCTAAATATGGTTTCAAAAAGGAAGTATCTTAATTAATTATCTTTTGGTAAATTATCAAACCAAGTTCTTTTCAAAATCAGGGTGCACAAAATGGCTATGCCAAGTGTAACGAGCATAGGCAGTGTTTCTAAGAAAACCAGATAAATAGGGAATATCACTAAGGAGGTTTGCCATACAATTCCGACAGCCACATTAAACATATCTCTTTTGAAGAATGTCTTTCCTGTCCAGGAAGGGTCTTCAGCCATTACTTTCTCACGTATTGGTCCCCAGAAACCCCATGGAGTTACGTTTTTATAAAATGATTTCAGCGTTGCCTCATCCGTAGGAGGGGCGGCATAGGTTCCAGCTATGGCTCCTATCAGAGCTATCAATAGCATCAACGGAAACGTGTATAAATCTAAAACGCCATCGAAAATAAATCGAAACGATAAAGCAGGCACTAAGCCCCCAACCATACCCCAGAAAAAGCCACTTCCGTTAAACCTCCACCAGTACCATTTTAGCATATTAGAAGCCACATAAGAGCCATAAAGACCAGACACAATCCATTGTAAAACATCATTGACATCTTTGGCATAAAAACCCATTACAATACTGATAAGCACCATGATGATACCAGCCGCCCAGTTGGTCTTCTTTATGGTATCATTATCTGCCGTGGGATTAATATGTTTGAGATAAATATCATTCACAATGTAAGCCTGTGTGGCATTTAGCGTACCAGCAAACGTAGACATAAAAGCAGCCAGTAAACCAGCCAATAATAAACCCAATAAACCTACCGGTACAAACTCATTAATAGCTGAAGGTAATATTTGTTCAAAATCAATAGCACCTCCTACGACCAAATCAAGCTTATCATAAAACACCAAAGCTAAAGCCCCAAAACCAGCAATCATGAAATATCTCAAAGGCATCAAAATAGCACTAACTGAGCCACTCATTAAGGCGGCTTCTCTAGGCGACTTTGTTGATAATATTTTCTGCATGTCATAGGTAGGTGCCGGCCCAGCAAAAGACACCAACAAGCCCTTCATGAGCATCATCATAAAAAAGACGGTAAATAAGCTATAGCCATCACTCGCTATCTTATCGTTTACTTCAGGAATAATGTTAGTCCAATCTAAATCTAGATGTGTTCCAAAAAATGGACTCATCCAGCCATCGGGTACATTAAGACCATTGGTAGCCACCGCATTCATCGCAATTACGCCTATCACTATTCCAGAAACGGCCATCAAGCTATATTGCATCACATCAGCCCAAACAATACTCATCATCCCTCCTAAAAGCGAGTAAAACACGGCAAAACAAGTAAAAATGATTCCGTAAAAATGCGGCACATATTCTAAAGGAATATCAAAAGGGATGTAGGCAGAAACCACCTCCCAAGGCACAAAGATTTCAACAAACTTTCCAATGCCAATAAAGCCATAGGCCAGATAACCTAAGCCCAAGATAATAGCAAAAACTACTATCACTGAATGTGACATAGAAGCCCCTCTGCCACTAAAACGGGTATTTATCCACTCGGCACCTGTGGTTACATTAGATTTCCTTAACCACATGGAAAGGAAAACCATCAAAAATATCTGATTGAAAACTGGCCATAGAAAAGGAATCCAAGCAGATTTAAGTCCGTAGACAAAAAGTAAAGTAACCAGCCACATGGTACCAGAAATATCAAACATACCAGAGGCGTTTGATAAACCGAGCAAATACCATGGGATTTTATTTCCACCAAGCAAATAGTCGCTTTTAGAGCGTTCTGCTTTCTTTTTTAATACTAAACCAATCACTACGGTTGATGCTAAATACAGCAGAATAATAGCGATATCAATAAAGGCTAACTTCATAATACTTCTATAGGGTTAAGATCGTTCTATCGAAAAGCAGGATTAATTAGACTCTTTTCGCCAATAAATACAAGTTTCTCTTGTTTACTTTATAAGAATAGATAAAATAAGCTTATAGAATGATTATTTTCTTTCGAAGTAAACTTTCCTTGCTTTCTAAAAGTAAGATGTAGACCCCAGCAGGTAATCCCCTAAGGGGTATGGAGATTTTGGTTTCCCATGAACGTATTAAGGGAATTTCACTGACCAGCTTACCCAGATCATTATAAAGTCTAATTTTTACATTTTTCTGAATTTCGGGTGACTCTATATGCACAAAATCTATAGCAGGATTAGGGTAAACCAAATTCATTTCCACATCTGGCAGGTCCTTAAAGATCACTTCTGACTTTTCCGAAAGGCAAAAGGCTTTACCGTCATAATCTTTATAACCTACTACCGCATAATTACCACTTTCTCTAAATTTTATAATTGCGGTTTCTTTATCTAAGACCACCAAATCTCTCTCCCAGACAAAACCATCAAAGTCCTCTACATTAACCACATTTATTTCAAACAAAGCCTCAGAGACCAAAGACGGTTTAGGGGGCAAGGTATAGACATTCACGGTAATTTTAGAGGAGGCGTCTGAAATACAGTTTGGACCATATAACCCTTTATAAGTCAATTCCGTATCTGTTGTTAGTTCTCTTTCTTTATCTATTTGTCCGTCAGACCATATATATCCATCAAAACCATCTACGGCTTTTGCATTCACTACATCTCCTTCACAAATGCCCAATATAGCGTCAGCTTTTGTGATGTTTCCATTAATTCCTACACCCAGTTCTTTGGCAAACTCTGGTTCGGGAATAGCTGTTATTATTTTTTCGGTGGACAAAAAAGTACAACCAACCGCATTTTGAGCAGAATAGGTATAAAGTCCACCTTCAGAGACCTCTAGTGTTCTGGCTTCAATGCCATTATTCCAAACCAAGTTTTCGAAGCCATCGTTACTTGACAAAATCAACTTTTCGTCCTTGCAAAGGGTACTTTTCTCAGAAAAAACAGTAGGCCTTTCAAAAATGACGGCATTTAAATTTATAGAAGAACTTATTTTATAATTGCCTAGACTGTCTCTCAAGTCTGCATTAAAAACACCAGATGTAGCCACTTTATCTACATTGTCATCTCCGTCTGCCCATTGATACAAACTATGTTTACTGGGCAATAATATCCTTGCTTGGTTTTCATTCACACACATAACCCCTAAATCAACCAAAGGATTACTTAAAATAGGCTGACAAGCACCAAAAAAACTGGTGTTCAGCTTTTCTATCCAAGCACCTGCCAAAATCTCTAAACCCTTGATATTTTCTTTATTGCCAAAATGCACTTCGTCGTACCGCGGAATCATTAAACTATCTGTAGAAGGTCCCTCAAAAATATTAAAGTTCGGCTCCTTAATTATTCTATCATGAGATTTAAGAACCACCTGAGATGTTCTGCCTTCACTATAAGAAACTCGCGAGAACATCCATGCCATATTCTGACCAAAATCCTTTCTTATATTCTCAATAAGGCCTTTATAATACCCAAAAATCTCCTCTTCCACGGGTACACCCGGATATGTATCCGTTTCTCCTTGATGCCATAAAACAGCCCTTACCCCAAACAGGGAACCATAATATTGCATCGTGGTTTTAAGATATTGATAAGGGAAACCTGGCTGAAATAGCCCTTGAAAAATAGCATCTTTGGTAGGTTCTCCAACAGAACTTTGATACCAATTACTACTCAGCGTACGTGTTAAAGCCGCATTAAAAAACATGATTGGCACCCCCAATTGACTCGCCAAACTATCTCCCACCTGCCCCCAACACCATGGGGAGAGTCCAATTGGGCCAATATTAGTATTATCCTTTAGCTGACTAAACACAAGGGATGTATTGGGTTCTTTGCTATAGTTTTCATTTAAAAAATTGGCACAATTTACTCTGTCATCTTTTGCTCCTGTAGCACCTAAGCCAGAGATTCCTTGGGCGTTTGATTGACCACAAATCACAAAGACTTCCCCTACCCCTACTTTATTAAGAACACGTTGATATAATTCTTGTTCTCCTTTAATGGCCCTTATTTGTAGCTGATACCAACCACCCTTTACTTTTACAGCCCCTTTAAAACCACCAACTTGTGAGTTATTCTGAATTTCTTCCCAATCTTTAAAATCCACCAACACACCATTCTTATACTCTTTAAGACGCACTTCCAACTTGTCTACACGCTCCCCAATGCTCCCACTGATGTATATCGTGCCCTCATTATTTAAATCTCTCTGAAAAACGGCTCTTTCTGTGGGAAAGTGAATTTCCATTTGGCCTTGAGCAAAAAAGAAAAGAAAAAGTCCTAAGACGGTCAGAGTAAAACGCTTAATAGAAAGTATAGATTTAAATGGCACTTTGAAAGAACAGTTTTATGGGAAATAGACTTAAGCAAATAAAACAAATTTGGGGTTCTTATTGAAACGGTTTTATCAAAACACTATTATCACACATGCTTCTCTTATTTGCTTCTCCAATAGGGGTTTTTAGCCTCAATAAACGCAATAGGTAGACCTCCATAAAGGCTTTTCAGCCATTTCGCAAAGTAATTCATTCCCGCCTCCTCTGAATCTGCATGTCCCATAACGATTACAGCCTTCTTTTGCCCTAATGTGATGGCATCTTGTACGTATGGTATTGTTTCCCATTCGTTGCTCTCCCCCACTATCAATAGCTCTGTGTTGGGATTATCTAGTCTAGCAAAATGACTCCCAGAACCTGAAGCTCCCAAAGCCATACCCACTTTGGTAAATTTCTCTTTAGGATTTCCTACTATTCTTAGCGTCTTAGCTCCAAATTGCTTTTCTATGTGTGCCACAATATCTTCCAAGCTCATCGCTGGAATTTCAAAGTAAACGTTGTCTTTTCTGTACTGCTGCCATTGAAATACGTCCACCACACCCTCATAAATCATATCCGGATTGTTCCTATGAATATGGTCGTGAAAACGCCAAACCACCATGTTATTGTCTTTGATAAACTTCAGTTTAGCCTGTTGAATTGGAGAGGATTCATGCAGTTTCAAATCATCTGTATGCGAATAAAAAGTAGGTTCATGGGTAATTACAAAATTCAGACCTTGGGCATTTGCCTTTTGTAAAACTTCCAAAGTGGCCATAAAAGTGGTGGCAATACCCTTAACTTCCGTATTCCCATCTCCAGCCTTTATGTTATCAACGGTTTGTTCTGCCCAATCGCAATTGACCTCCGCTTTGATTTTATCGATAATATTATTCGCAGTTAGCTGCGAATAACCTTGAAGGTTGGTTAATAGAAAAAGTACGCAGAAGATTTTTTTCATTAAAGGGTCAAATTTTGTATCACAAAAATAAGGATATTTTCCATTGAACCTCAAGGGGAAAAATACCCTCTATTTATACAAAAACAGGCCTTTGATTAAATCAAAAGCCTGTCAACTATTTTTAAATATTACAATTTTTCTTTGAAGGTTTCGTAACCAAAGCTCTTGTGCAATTCAAAACTACCGTCAGATTTCAAAACACCAATAGAAGGCAAACCGACACCATTAAAAGTTGTGGTTTTGACCATGGTATAATGAATCATATCTTCAAAAATGACCCTATCCCCTACTTTTAGCGGCTCGTCAAAAGCATAATCGCCCATAAAATCTCCTGCCAAGCAGGTGGTTCCACCCATACGGTAATTATGTTTCCCTTCTAATGCTGTTGGATAAGACCCTATAATTCTTGGTTTATAAGGCATCTCTAAGGTATCGGGCATATGAGCTGCAAAACTGACATCTAATATGGCGACATTAACGCCCTGAGCATCCACGATGTCTTGAACCGTAGAAATCAGCACACCTGTTTCCCATGCTATGGCTGAACCTGGCTCCAAAATCACTTCAATATTATAGGTCTTTCTTAGTCTTTCAATTTGCTTAGCTACATGTCCAATATTATAACCAGAACGCGTCATTAAATGACCTCCGCCCATATTTAGCCATTTTACTTGATGCAGCAAATCTCCAAATTTCTCTTCTACATGAACCAAGGTTCTCTCCAAAACAAAGGAGTCGTTTTCGCATAAGGAATGAAAATGTAAACCTTCAATTCCCTCTGGCAACTTTTCTCCTAATGCCGCTCTGGTAATACCTAGTCGACTACCCACAATGCACGGATTATACATGTCCGTTTCTACCTCGGCATATTGTGGATTAATTCGCAAACCCATAGATATAGGTTCTTTGTGAGCATCTACTTTATCTTTAAAACGCTCAAATTGATTCAGGGAATTGAAAGTAATGTGCGAACTATATCCCATTAATTCTTCGAACTCTTCCTCCTTATATACAGGAGCGTATGTATGGGCTTTGCAATGCATTTCCTCAAATATCAGGCGAGCTTCATTTAAACTACTGGCAGTAGCTCCGCTCAAATACTTTTTAACAAGTGGAAACATTTTATACATAGAAAAGCCCTTCAAGGCCAGTATAATTTTGCCGCCACTTTCATTCTGAACTGAGCTGATAAGCTTCAAATTATCAACTAATTTAACTTCCTCCAAAACATAACATGGAGAAGGTATTTGAGAAAAATCCATTTAGATTTAGTTTATTTTCCTGCAAATTTGCAATTTCTCTTAGTTCAAGTGCGGTTTATGTTGGATTTTTTCTAATAAAGAAGCAGAAGAGAATAGCAAAACTTGGATGATAACAGCCAAGGCTATCAAAGAAATGATTTCAAACTGAGCAGAAGATTTCTTCTGTAGCATGATACCGTTGGACTCCTCAATGAGACGCTGCCCTTCGGCGGTCTGAATATTAGACAGCACCGCCAAATTAGCCAAAGCCTTACTGGTAAGTGACTTATTCTTCTGAGATACACCATTGGCATTTAGGTCTAATTGGTTTCCAATGACAGAAATAGATGGGATCAATAAACGGAATTCTTGAAAAACACTGGCTTCTAAATCCGTAAATTTAGTTTCAGAATAATTTGTAATTAAACCATCCATCTTTTGGTCCAAAGCATTCAGGTGTGCTTTTTTTTGACTGTTTACACCCTCTGAAATAAGGTTATTGACTAACTCTTCTCTTTCATGCAAAATAGAAGACAGTTCAAAAATAAAACTCTCTACCATAAGCCTATCCTCATAGATAGCCGAAAAAGAGGACTGCAACTGACCTATTCTTTTTCTATCCATAAGGTTGTTCCATAACAACAAAGACAATACAACAGTCATCACTGCCGCAATTTTCACTTTGCCCTTTATCCCAAAAGCCCACTTTTTCATACTCATATCCTAAAAACCTAATGTTTAAACTATATCTAGCAATAATACAATTATTAAGACATAATTCCTAAAATTCTGCCTTGTCTACTTCAGAACAAAAAAGTGCCCCAAACTCGACATTTGGGGCACTTATAGTTAATTATTGATTTGAAAATTTAATGGAATAGTGTACTTCACTCTCACAGTCTTCCCATTTTGAATACCTGCTTTCCATTTTGGCATTTTTTTAATAACCCGTTCCGCTTCTTCGTCGCAGCCGAAACCTATCCCTTTTAAGACTTTAACATCTGAGATGCTTCCATCTTTTTCCACAATAAAGGTGACAATAACCTTACCTTCTATCCCATTTACCGAGGCGTTTCTGGGGTATTGCAGATTATTCCCTAACCATTTATACATTTTCTTCAGGCCACCATTAAATTCCGGCATGATCTCCGACCTAGAAAACGCTACTTCTTCTTTGGACTCTTTTGGAGGTTCGGGTGCAATCGCTAAACCTTCCAGAAATATGGGCCCAGAGAGCTCAAAAACATGCTCAGAAGGCTTTCCTTCTTGTTTATTGGTACTGATTACAGCAGTTTCAATTTCTTTGTCCGTAGGAACCTCCGCTTCTACAATTTCCTTAGTGTCCGGTACTGGTTCTACTAATTCCGGAATAACTACCTGTCTTAATACTTCCTGTTTTACTGGAAGTGCCACCTCTTTTTCTTTGGGTATTTCTATCGGTGGTTCGTACCAGTTTTCTATATCGTGTACTCTATACGGGGCGTCATCTATAACCTTTGGTGCCTTTTGAGACTTCACCACAAAAAAGCTACTCAATGATATAAATAATACACCAGAAACCCCAAGGACAAAAGCTTTTGATAAATGTGAACTATACTTCTTACGAAGGTCATAAGCACCATATGCTTTATTCCTATTTTCAAATATTATATCATCCAGTGTTTGTAAGTTTTTCATTATTGAAATTTGTTTTTTGGTCAAAGAAATCCCCTGCCAGAAATCCTGGAATATTTAATAAGAAATTAACTAGTATAATACAGGAAGCCGGCCCTTCTTAGACCTAATGTAGATGGAATATTTCAAGAAACAAAGCCTATAACTAAATATTTAGTTATAGGCTTTGTTTTACCCCAGGAGTGCCAATAAGATGCTTAATCCCTATTTATCAAAGTTTAAAACAGCATTTTCCTCCTCCCAAAAGAAAACACCTTTGGGTTTATCATAATTACCTTTTTCATGCATGGTATTGGCATCATAAAGTCTGCCATTTATCATTGTCCAGATAACAGAATTTGAGTTTCGGATATTTTCCAAAGGGTTTTTATCCAAAACTATCAGATCGGCTAGTTTTCCTTTTTCTAGGGAACCTATTTCATCTTCCATTCCTAAGAGTAAAGCACCGTTTGTAGTTGTCGCTTTTAAGGCCTCCATATTGGTCATGCCACCTTGTGCTAGCATCCATAATTCCCAGTGCACTCCGAGCCCTTGAAGCTGCCCATGAGCTCCAAGATTCACCCTAACCCCAGCGTCATTTAACTTCTTGGCACTTTTTGAGACTTTGATATAGCCATTTTCATATTCTTGCATCGGAATCATGGTTCTATGTCTTGCCCTAGCATCTATGACCTCTCTCGGTGTAAAAGTTAACAGTTTCTTGTCTTCCCAAACATTGGTATTTTGATACCAATAATACTCCCCATTGATTGCACCATAATTCACAATTAAGGTAGGCGTATAAGAAGTTTTGCTAGCTCCCCAAAGCTGAATAACATCTTTGTACAAGGGTGCCACCGGAATATTATGTTCAATGCTGGAGTGCCCGTCCAATATCATACTCAAATTATGGTAGAAAGTGGAACCTCCTTCTGGAACCACACCCACTTTTAAATCGTGAGCAGCTTTAATGACCTGCTGGCGTTGATTTCTACGGGGTTGGTTATAACTTTTCACCGTAAATGCACCAAAAGCCTTAGTTCTATAAACGGCCGATTTGGCATCTTCAAAATCATTGATATTGGCTTTAAAAAGAGCATCTGCTCCGTACAAAATAGTACCGGTTGTAAAAATTCTAGGCCCAACCATATTCCCGGCCTTGACCATTTCAGATTGTGAAAAAGCCAACTCTGAACTCGATGAAGGGTCATGTGTAGTGGTGACTCCATAGGCTAAATTAGCATAATACTCCCAATGCTTTTGAGGGTTAAGACCGGTTCCAAACTGCCCTAAGTGAGCATGTGCATCAATAAAACCAGGCATGATGGTTTTGCCAGTGACATCAATAACCTTAGCATCTTTTGGAATAGAAACTCGTCCTACACCCAATATTTTATTTCCTTCTATAAGCACTGTACCGTTTTCAATGACCTTGTCATTTTTCATGGTGATAATTCGGGCATTTGTGAAGGCTATTTTCCCTTCTGGCTTATCTGCTTTTATTAGAAGTTCTATTCTTAAACCTACAGAATCTAGCCCTGCAATGGAATCTGGAGCACCGGGTAAAAAAGCAAAACGTTCCTTAATTTCTTTACTGAAATATTCATCTCCCAGCGTCCAATGGAGCTTTTCACTATTAGCCGACCAGTGTATGTTAATTCCGGCGTCTTTCGCTAGTTGGGCTATAGGTAAATTCTTGGCATCATTATCTATTTCAATCGTTTGACCCGTTTGAGGCATTGCAGCTACGTATAGCTTAAAATAGTTTGTAAAGGCCACCCATTTCTCATCAGGACTTGGTAGCAGCCTGAAAGCATATTTTGACTTTACCAATTCCTTCTTGTCTTCGCCTGCCAAGTTTACAGAACATAAGGTTTTGGTCAGACCGCCAGATTGATAATAAATTCGTTTTCCATTTTGGCTAAAAGACGGAAAATCACCTTCGTCTGTCACCTTTTCTATTTTCTTGGTATTGGTATTTAAGAGGTAAATACCAGGGTACTTCGTGTTCTCATAACCCAACTCCCTACTGGAGCCTTCCTTTTGAAAAACAACCAAATTTTCTTCTAAAGGTGAAAAGGCAGGCATTCTATAAATACCATTTTCTGTGCTTATTTTTTGCGACCGAGCATTAATACTAGACAAGTCTAGTAACTGAATTGCTCCCATATTTTCATCATTCCAACTGACATAAAGTAGCTTTGTACCATCTTTTGAAAAAGAAGGGTCAAATTCTAAATCTTCGCTATTTGTCAATCTAGTCGGTTTACCATTAGGCAATTGCTTTTTCCATAGATAACCCGCCGCATTGAAAACTAAAAGTTTCCCATCTGGTGATGTAACAGCATGTCTGATTGCTTTAGCCGTAAATTGGTCTGGAGCTACTTCGTTTTTAAACCTTAAAGCGTTCACTATTTTATGATTGGCACTCGCTTTAAAAGGAATGACACTTGCTTCTCCAGAACTCACATCTATTTTTCTAATCTTACCCTCAGCCCAGACAATTATATGTTTATCGTCTGGTGTCCAGTTAAACCCTGTAAAGGCTCCAAAAATGGCCCATGTTTCTTGCTGGTCTTGACTTAACTTTCCATAAATAGGCCACTCTCTGCCCGTTTTGAGGTCGTGTAAAAACAAAACAGATTTCTCTCTGATGCGTCTCACAAATGCCATCAACTCCCCATTATGCGAAATAACTGGACGAATAGCTCCACCCGAACCGCCTGTGACCGTTTCTGTTTTCCCATCTTCTAAACCATATCTCTTAATGACATATATCTGGCTGTTGGGGTCTTTGTTGTATTGAAAACTACCCCCTGGGTACATGTCTTCACTAAAATAAACATATTTCCCATCGGGCGATAACCAAGGCTCTCCTACGTCTTGTTGGTCGTTCTTTCTTTTCGTCAATTGAATCCCCTTCCCTCCTGAGGTATGGTACATCCAAATTTCCCCTGCTCCTAAAGAACGTCCAGAGCTAAAATGCTTTTTACAGAAAATGTAATCGCCATCTAAACTCCAAACCGCATTATTAACCAATCTAAAATCTTCTTTGGTAATCTGCTTAGCATTTGAGCCATCTGTATTCATCATCCAGATATTATCTGCTCCGTCTCTATCGCTGGTAAAACTTATTTTCTTACCATCTGGGCTAAACCTAGGCTGCACCTCAAAAGCATGTCCGCCACTTATTAATTTCGCTTCTCCACCTTTAACTGGCATTGTATAAATATCTCCTAAGAGGTCAAATACCAGCTGCTGACCATCAGGACTGACATCTACGTTCATCCAAGTGCCTTCATCGGTTTCTATTTTTACTTCTGAATATGGAAGAACAGGTTCTGTTACATCCCATTTGGTTTTTTTTTGGGCAGTTGTGCTCAAAGCAATAAAAAAGAATAGCGGTAAAAGTAGTTTGTTTATCATAGAAAGGACTTTTGGGTTGAAGTTTATAGTCCAAAATTACCGTTTAAAAACCATTTCTTTTGGGTTTTGAATATCAATAAATCTTAATTCATATTCCAACTCTAAACTCCATGTATGATAACAAGACCTCGCCTGTCGCTTCCTGCCCGCAATGGGCGGGACTGACAGTTAATTGTCATACCCTTCTAGTTTGAACCTTATAACTATTGTCAGTTCCCTGCCCACACAGCAGGTGGGGAGCCAAGCAACGACCTTTGCCGTCGAGAACGGTCTTACACTTTGACATTTTTAAACTCCACATCCCATAACGAGCCCTTGTCTAGGCTAGACGGCAAACGGAGGATTGACCGTAGAGAAAATTGATATTTTAGACATTCATTAAACTTCTGCATAACAAAAAATGACGCCCCTTATGGAAGCGTCTTTTTCAAATAAAACTAATAGTTCTAGTTAATACGTATGCGGTAATTCTATATCTACCTTCTCATTCCATGGTAAACCGTGAATGTTTAACTTTTCCATGAAAGGGTCTGGGTTTAGTTCTTCGCAGTTATAAACCCCTGGTTTCATCCATTCTTCGTTAGTTAGCATCAGCATGGCACCTATCATAGCTGGCACACCAGTGGTATAAGAAACCGCCTGCGAACGCACTTCTTTGTAAGCCAAGGCATGGTCACTATTATTCCAGACATAATACGTTCTGTCTTTACCGTCTTTGATACCTTTTATTTGACATCCGATAGACGTTTGACCCGTATAATTCTCACCTAAAGACTCCGGTGGCGGAAGTACTGCTTTCAAAAATTCTAAAGGTATTATTTGTTGTCCCTGAAAATTGATTGGAGCTATGCTCGTCATTCCTATATTTTCTAATACTTGTAAATGCGTAATATAAGCTTGACCAAAAGTCATCCAAAAACGAGCTCTCTTAAGTGTTGGGAAGTTTTTTACTAAAGACTCCAACTCTTCATGATAAAGTACGTAAGATTCCTTTTCACCAATATTTGGATAATCTATAGGCTTATGAACACTTAAAGCTTCTATTTCTTTCCATTCGCCGTTTTCCCAGTATCTTCCTGGCTGGGTAATCTCTCTGATGTTTATTTCAGGATTAAAATTGGTAGCAAAAGCTTTTCCATGGTCACCTGCATTACAGTCGATAATATCCAAGTAATGCATTTCGTCAAAGTAATGCTTATTGGCATAAGCCGTAAATACTTGCGTAACACCTGGATCAAAACCACAGCCCAAAAGTGCCATCAACCCCGCTTCTTTAAAACGCTCTTGATATGCCCACTGCCAGCTGTATTCAAATTTGGCTACATCTTTAGGCTCATAATTAGCCGTATCCATGTAATGTACACCTGTTTCCAAGCAGGCATCCATAATAGTCAAATCTTGATATGGCAATGCCACATTGATGATCATTTTAGGACCGAATGACTTAATTAAAGCCACCAATTCAGGCACGTTATCGGCATCTACACTGGCTGTTGAAATTTCCACACCATGCATTTCTTTGATATCTGCCGCTATTTTATTGCACTTTGATTTAGTACGACTCGCCAACATAATATCTGTAAAAACCGAATTATTCATGGCACATTTATGAGCAACTACTGTTCCTACCCCGCCCGCACCTATGATGATTACTTTTGACATGTTTGTTTTTTAATTGTCTATGATTTTAGCTTTTCTTGTTAAATCAGATGTTTAATGTCGGCTCACCGACACCTAAATTCTATGCAAAGAAAAAGGTTTTTTGGGAATGTTGGTATTTCTATAAATTAAAAAGCCCGATTTGTTCTCATTGATAACACAGATACTACATTAAGTTTAATTTCTTCTAAATTGTTCCTCGCAAAATGGATACTACAAAATTCCGCAATACTTTCCTCGTCATTCAGGCAATAAATCACAATGAATGCCTGACTTAAATAGGATTTTATACATCCAATTTAAAATGAGTCACGTTAACTAAAGCACCAGAAAGACCTCAGATACTTCAACTATATTATAAGCCTATGAAGCCTGAAGTTTCAGATTCAATTGCTCTAAATTGTGCTAGACATACTATTATATTTACAAATATTCATCGAAAACAGAACTGTTTGAAATCAAAATATTAGAAATAAGAAAATTCAAATGCTATGAAATCCAATTTGCCTGATTAAAACAATCACGGTAAATGGTGATTGAATATTCATGGTTTCCGACCAAATTGCAAATCAATGAAGATAAGAATAAGTATCGTTGATGACCACTCCCTTTTTTTAGAGAGCTTGGCTCTTTTAATACAATGCATCGATGGTGTAGAGCTCGTTTTTAAATCAGACTCCCCCTCTGAAACCTTACGAAATCTACCATTCTATCCTTGTGATATATTAATTACGGACTATCAAATGCCCGAAATGAGCGGTTTGGAATTGACCAAAAAGGTTCTTGAAAAACATTCCGAAATTTCCGTTTTGATGCTCACCATGGTTGAAAATATTGAAACTATAAAAGCAGCCTTCAAAGCTGGAGCAAAGGGTTACTTGCTAAAAAATGCAAAAAAAGTTGATTTTGAACAAGCCATAAATACGATAGCGAAGGGCGATAAATATTATTTCCCTGCGGTACATCAAAAATTAAAAAAACATGACCAACTATCGCATGATTCATTAAGTACTAGAGAGATTGAAGTGATCAAATTAATAGCGGAAGAATACAGTTCTCTCAAGATTGCCGATAAACTTTGCATTTCATTAAATACAGTAGAAACCCATAGAAAAAATATTTTCAAAAAAACAGGTGTTAAAAATTCCTTTGGCCTTTTGAAATACGCTTTACTAAATCAACTTATTGAATTATAATCTAAAGGTATGCGGATTTCATATTCCGTATTTTGCTGTAGTCCATGCACAAGGGTGATTTGCCCATTAATTTCTTCGATTCTTTGCTCTACATTTTGAAGTCCCTGGCCTTTCTTCGCTATAATTAAGCCTTTCCCTTCATCTGAGACCTTAATCACAAGTTCCTGGTTTTGTAAATAAGCCTGAACTTGGCCTTCCTCAGCACCAGAATACTTTAACATATTGTTGCATAGCTCAAGTACTACGGCATAAACATTCAAGGAAATACCTTTCGGAAAAACACGACTCCCTAATTCGTTATTGATATGTATATAAAGGCGACTTTGTGCATTGAGTTTATCTACTAACTTATTCAGAGCTTCGCCCAATAGTCCTTTTTCTATATCGGCTGGTTGTAGATTATGTGACAAACTCCGAACCTCAGCATATGCATCATCTATCAATAAGGCAATTTTACGATACAATTGTTTTTCATGGGGGTTTAATCCTTCAATATCTAAAGTTTCTAAGCTAATCGAGACCGCAGATAGTAAGCTACCGAGATTGTCGTGCAAGTCAACCGCTATTCTTTTTCGTTCAATATTTTGCCCCTTTTGCATAGCATTTTTAATATCATCGTAGGCTGTCTGCAACTCGGATGTTCGATCTATAATTTTTTGTTCCAACCCAGAATTAAGATCCTCTATTTTAGTTTTTTGTATCGCTATTTCTTTATTTTTTCTATGTAAAACCTGCCTACTTCTAAACAGGGTTAGGGCCACCAGTGTAATTAGGAAGCTAGCCACAAGAAAATAATTTTTTAATGCCTTTTGAACTTCCGCTTTTTGCTTTTGTATTTGTAAATCAGCTTCAGATTTTTGTTCTAATATCCTCTTCTCAAATGCCAATTTATCATTGGCTATTTTGACATTGAATATTTGACTCAAATATTTGTGATACAATTCAAAATGATAGAGTGCCAAACCCTCTTCCTTTATTGATTTATTAGATTCATACAAGTTTTGGTGACTACGATACAGTATTCTTGGATCTTCCGTTTTCGTTACAGACGAATTAGAAAAATAAATGCTTTTTGAGTAATCTTTCTTTCTTAAATAAATTCTCCCCAACAACATTTCAACTTCTGCTAATCCTCTGTTACTTGGCCTTCCTTCGAAAAAATCAAAGCATTTTTTTGCCAATTCAAAAGCTTTATCAATCTCGGATAGTTCTATGTATATGCTTACAATATCATTTTTTACATAGAACTTTTTTATTTCATCGTTGGAATTTAGCAGATAAAAGCTGGCGGAGTCTAAATATTTCATGCTTTCTTTGAACGCTTCATTGTAGCCATATCCGCGTGCCAAACTAAGATAAACCTGAGCGATTTGCTCCTTGTAAACCTGAGAACTATTTTCCTTTTTTAAATCTTCGATTGCTGCTAAACAGATTTTTTTTACTTGATATAAATCGGATAGAAAAATATAAGCATAAACCACTTCATCAGTTATCATACTTTTTTGATAAGCTGTGAAATTATGTTTCGGATTTTCTAAATAGGCTAAGTTTTTATCCCCAAACTCAATCAAGCCTATCCAATCCGAATTCTTGCGTAAAGCAGAAGCTTCCTGATATAAGGAATCTATAGTTTTTCGATTACTAATGCTTTCGTTGACATTATTTTGAGCACACAGTTCTAGTTTGATGCTAAAAAAAAGCATTAATAAGAAATAGCATATTAGTATATTACATTTCCCCAATGGCTGATTACATATACTACCAAATTTAAACTTAAATCAGTGTTTTTGAGTCCGCTTTCACTGATTTTATTCTACATAATCACAGGCTTTTATGCGGGCTTTCATAGTAGCACCTGATTTAATTTCAAAACCAGGGGTAAAAACAATTTCTTCATTTGCTTGATAAAGTACTCTTGTTTGGTCATTGGTAAAGTGTTCTACCGAGGATGTAATTGCACTTCCAGCAATATAACCTTTGCTTCCTGTAGCATTGCCAAATACGATTTCGTTGCTATTACAACCTACCGTAAAAAAGTGATAATAATTCTTGTTCCTATAAACCACCTTCACAATCCAAGTACCCGTATTGCCATTGGGCAACTGATGGCTACTTATGTGTAAATAAGAGGTTCTTTCCTGAACAAATTGATGGGACCAAGAACTATAGGAATCGCCATTGGGCTTAATAAGCTGGAAAGTTACTTCATCGAAACTTTGAATATCTTTGAATGCCACCGAAACTTTAAAACTGGCTCCTGATGGAAATTGATTAAATTCATTAACATTTTCAGCTGTAAAGCCTGCAGATTCCCTGCCATAACAGTTACCAATAACAGGTGTAGCTATGTGAGTCATGATTCTGTTTATTCCTGCCTCTTTGTATGGCCTTTGATTTTTCCACCAGCTATCGTTATTTAAAAGATTACAGTCGCCAGTAAATGGGTCTATGAGATCGTCATTGATATCATACACGGAAAAATGAAGATGAGGCCCTGTAGATCGGCCTGAGCTTCCAACTAGACCCAAATAGTCGCCTTCAGCTACCCTAGAAAATTTAGGTTTTGAAGTTAGGCTGCCATTTTTCATGTGAAGGTAGTTGGTGGTAGTTCCATCATCATGTAAAATACTAACATAATTGGCACTACCTGCTCCATTCACTTCACAGCTCATGTCATCATTACCATTGACTTTTTCAATTATAGTTCCTGGAGCAGCAGCTACTATTTGCACCGATTCATTTGCCATCATTCGCCATGAAAATGGAAATAATGCGATATCCTCGGCATCATGCCTATCATAAGTACGTTTGCCACAGTTATAATCCTCTATAAATTCAGGCTCTCGCACGTCATCATCCCCTTCGGGATCTGAAACGCTATTTTGATCTACAAAGTTACTAATCACAAAACTATCATATGTAAAATCATAGTCAGAAGATGCTTGAATTGGCCAACCCAAAAGTACATGTCCCTCATTGGTGTTCCTCATTCGATAATTTGAATTAGACCCCAAATTGGATTCTAGGTAGGCTTTTTTTAAAGAAACAATATGCTCCTTGAAAGCCTTTAGCTCAGCAGGAGTAAAGCATTGAAACTGATCTTGCTGGGCTTCGGCGTTAAAAGCGATTGCTGCGAAAAATATGATAATTTTTTTCATTTCTGAGAGGCTTTTAGTTCGTCAATTTCCTTTTTTAGCTCAATGATATATAGCGTAAGTTCTTCCACTTTCTCCATGGTTCTTCTTTGCATTTCACCTACTTCTATTCCTTCTTTTTCAATTTCTATGGCCGAGGGAATATTAGGCAGGTGACGGTGTTCTTTTATATATTTTTCCAGTTCATATAAAGGCGACAATTTATATTTTTGGTCAAAAACATAATCAGGCCAACCTGCAGATTGTAGCCTTACTTTTAGTTCTTCACAGATAATTTTACCACCTACACCCATTTTGTAACCATTGGGTACATTCACCGAGGTTCCAATTTGAAATTGACTGGCGATCATATTTATTTTACCACTTCCATTTGAAACCCCAATATTAAGGTCATTGTCTACCGCCCACACATAAGCTCGTTGCGTACCAGACTCAAAGAAATTAATAGCCGGATTATCCCCATTTATTTTTATGGCCTCCAAACTTTCATTAACGGTAAGTTTTTGATTTACCACTAGCTCGTTCGTGATATTGACCTTCCCCGATGGGCTAATATCTACCCTATCACCTCCCGCTACTCTCACAATAAAATGACCGCCACTATTTCCAGAAAAAGTACCCATCCTCAGATTGTCACCTGAAAGCTGTATAAATCCCTTGTCTACACCAACTGTCTGTAACTTCAAAATAGCATCGGTAGCATTCCATACGCCATTACCATTGACATGTAATTTTTCAGTTGGGCTAGTGGTGTTGATTCCGAAATTACCATCAGGGTCCACCACTACTCTAGTCGTATTGTTAGTCATAAATCTCAAACTTCCAGTACTGTTGCCCTGACTTGTCCCCATATAAAAGTGATTCGAAGCAACGTAAAATCTGCCTTTGCTACTGGCTCCAACTTTAAAATGAATTTCTGGTGAATCATCCTGGAGCTCGAGTGTGGGTTCAGAATTTCCTGCTCCATTTATACTGAAAGCCGTACCTAAACCAGTATTAATATTACCGTTTGGATATAATTTAAGATGACCTACATGACCAAGCGACGAAAAAGAAAGCGTCCCAGCTGATTCGGTTATTTTGGCATTATTAGTGGTTCCGTCTTTAAACTCAATATAGTTACCAAACAAAGGGTCAGCATTCATTATCAGACTATTGCTGGTACTGTTTGATAATTTTAATTTACCTTTTACTTCAAGTTTTTCGTTTGGAGCGGTTGTACCTATTCCTACATTACCGCTTAATTTATGGTATTGGTCATCTCCTAGTTTTGTCCAACTGGCTTCCGAAGAAGTCGCTAATCGCTCCCATATCTTGTCAGAAGAATAAATATAAAGCCCTGGAAAACTTCTTGTACTGATATCAGGAAGTGTCTGAAAAACCATTAATCCCGTGTCAGGACGAGAAATCCCTGTTCGCTGTGCCCCTGACATCCTAGGTATTAGCATACCTTTATCTTTACTTCTTATTTCAAGAATTGAGGAGTTTTCGGGATTGTCTGACCCGCCCATGTTACTGATAACATTTCCTTTGGGACTGTCTACTACTTTTACATTTTGAGCTTTCGAATTTAATAATCCAAAGCCAAGCATCAATACTAAGATTAAACGATATTTTTTTTTCATAGCGTTAATTTTTAGATACAAAATTCCATTTTCGCTATTGCTGTTACATCACCGTTTGCCGTGATATTTATCGGTTTATGATTTGGAGAATCGTAATGAGTTTTAAAACCAGACATTTAAACAAGATTAGCTTAGCGGTTTTCACTGTGCTAATGTCGAAGGGTTTGGGTGATTGAGATTAAATGGGTTTACGACTGTACTGAGCTTGTCGAACTGTATTGATTTGTGTTAGCATAAGCTGGCCGAAGGGAAGCAATTTAGCTTCGGGTACGATAGGATTTCTAATGCATTAAGCAGGTTCAAAGGAATAAAAAAAACCTCACAAAAAAATCCCTTCTCTTATTAGAAAGAAGGGATTTCTTAAATTAAAATTGGTCGTTTTTATTGCCAACCAGGGTTTTGCCCAATATTCGGATTTTGAGCCAACACATTTAAAGGTATAGGCCATAAATAATGCTTGCTTTCATCAAACACTGGTTCTGCAAAGTCTGAACCCGCATAAGGATCTAAATACTCTTTGCCATTAGCATCTTTATAAAGCCTCACATTGAAACCCGCATATCGTGCTTTTTGCGTAGCGTCCATAGCTAAGCCCAAAGATTTCTTGGTCAATTTCTTCCCTTGCTTCCATCTTCTTAGATCATCATATCTAAAGCCTTCATTGAATAATTCAATTCTACGCTCTCTTCTGATTTCAGCAAGAAGTGGGCTAATGCCATCAGCAGTAAACTTAGGATCTACAGGTATATTACCTAATGTCATGGAAGGCATACCTACTCTAGCTCTTAATTTATTGATAGATAAATCTAAATCCGACTGAGAAATAGTACCAAGTTCTGCCTTGGCTTCGGCATAAATAAGGAGTACTTCGGCAAATCGAAGAATAATTGCCGGAGACTCAGCGGTATTATATGCTTTACCGATCATATCATCTGCATTATAATTTTTAATCACATGATATCCTGTATTTGTCACACGTCCACCGGCCATTCCTGTTATTCTAGGATAATCTCTACCATCCGCATTATGAAACTTATAAACTTTAGAATCTGCTGGATGAAGTATGGTTTGACGCAATCTAGGATCTCTATTCTCAAAAACATTCTCTATAGATGCATCACCTTTATACAAGGGCGACAAACTCGCTGGCAAACCGTCAGTGCAAAGATAATCTTCTACAAAATCTCTTGTCGCTCCACCATGATACTCAAAATAGCTTTGTACGTGATTATTGAAAACGCCCAATTTATACTTTCTCCAATACATCACTTCAGGATTACCTGTTACATCTATAATACGCATATAGCTATTATAATCTGTATTTGGATTTCCTGTGCTAAACAATCTATATGGGCCATTATCCATTATCTGTTTTGTAGCTGCGGCGGCTTCTTGCAACCATTTATCCGCATTTGAACCACCATGATACTTTCTCCAAGTACCTTCAAACAAACAAACACGTGCCTTAACTAAAAGGGCCGCCCACTTATTTAATCTCCCAGGAGCACCACCATCTCCCCAATTTTCTGGAAGATTAGCCGCAGCGAATGTCAGATCTTCCAGTATCTTATCCATCGCTTGCTCTCTTGGCATTCTTTCTGCAAAAAGCTCTTCAGATTCTGTATTCAATTCGGTTTCAATGTAAGGAACATCACCATATTTGCTTACTTTATCTGCATAAAACCACCCTCTAAAAAGCCTAGCTTCTGCTATATATTTATTACGTATGGCTTCTGTTACTTTAGCTTTTTTGTAATTAGCCATACCCACATTAATAGCCCTCACGAAATTCCACCCTTTATAACCCATCAAATCAGGGTTTACTGGTGTATTATGCTTACCCGATCTGATTTGCATATGATAAGTATGCCTAGCATGACGCGAGGTAGCATTATCCGACAATTCATCAAGATACCATAAGCTTATAAGGTGACTGTTAAAGCCGTCAAAATGACCCATTAAAATAGGAACATTATCATCATTACGAGCTAAATCGTAAATGCTATTATTATAGACCGCCAGGTCGTTTTCAGAATTCCAAAAAGTATCATTTGTAATTTGATCTAATGGTACTCTTTCAAGATACTCGTCATTACAGCCCATTATAAAAGAGACCATAAGAAAAAGCAATAATTTAATTTTTATATATCTCATCTTATTCATTCAATTTTAATTATAAAGAAACGCTTAAGCCTAAAGTGAAAATACGCTGCATTGGATATTCAATGGCTCCCGATTGAATAGTCTCTGGATCAAGAGGTTTTCTCAATTTGGTGAATTCCCAAAGATTCATACCACTGACAAAAATCTGAGCATTTTGCAGCCCTACTTTACTCACTATATTTTGAGCCATGTCATATGAAAACATAAGATTTTTCAATCTTATATAGCCCGCGTTTTGAAGGTATCTAGACTGTTGTTGTACGTTTTTCTTGTCATTAGTAGATATATGTGCCGCCGGAAAATAAGCGTCTCGATTGGTTTCTGTCCATGTTTCTGTGATGTAGTAATTTTCCACATGACCTGCATTATAAGGGAAGAACCAAGTCCAGTTTCCGGAAGTAGGCCAATGATCAATACTACCAATTCCTTGGAAGAAAGCTGTCACTTTAAAGTTTTTATAGCTTAGTCCACCATTAATACCGAAGGAATATCTTGGCGAAGAATTACCAATGATAGTCCTATCTCCTGGATCTTCAACCGTGTTGCTACCAAAACTGATGACACCATCGCCATTTAAATCGGCATACTGTACATCGCCTGGTCGCCAGTTATTACCTATCCTAGATTGGTCTGGAGCATTTTTAATGGCTTCTTCTGTCTGGAAAATGCCTACCGTTTTGAATCCCCAAATCTCACCGAGTTGTTGCCCTACTCTGTAAGTACCATTGATTGCACCTGTAGGATTTTCAAACTTCGTAATCTCTGCTTTGGAATCGGCAAGTGCTAGGGTAACGTCATATTTCCAGTTACTCTTGATTTTATCTCTCCAAGTCAGCGACATTTCCCAACCTTTGGTTCTTAGATCCGCTGCATTTTCTTTTGGGGCCGCTGTTCCTAAGATATCTGGATAAGATACATTCATTAGCATGTTTTTAGTATCTCTAGTATAAATATCAAATGAAGCGTCCATTCTGCCTTTAAGCAGCGTCATATCCAGTCCAATATTCTGAGAAACCACGCTTTCCCAAGTAAGAGAAGGACTCACCAATCCCGCAGCCGCCACATAAGGTATGGTGGAACCCTGGAACATATATGGGGAAAAACCAGAACCTAAAGATGGGATATAAGGATAATAGACTTGATTGTCGCCGTTTTTTAGAATTTGATTACCCAAAGTACCATAAGAAGCTCGAAGCTTTAAATTCTCTAACCAATCAGCAGTTCCTTCCATAAAGTCTTCTCCACTAATTCTCCAACCTGCCGAAACTGAAGGGAAAAATCCAAATCTACTTTCTGATGGAAACCTTGAAGAACCGTCATATCTACCATTAAATTCCAACAGGTACTTGTCTTTAAATATATAGTTAAGACGATAAAAAGCTCCTCTTAAAGCAAATTCCTCTTCTCCACCGGATGTTTCTTGCACACCCGTAGTGGCATTGATATTGGTAATTAAAGGTGTGATCAACTTTCTTGCCCTTGCACTTACTACCCTATAGTTTCCAGATTCCTGATTGAAACCCATCATTACTTTTAAACTATGATTGGTAGGTAACATCGGAAACTCATATTCTCCAAAAATATTTAGAACAGAATACCTATTATTTTGGTTGGTATTCCTTATCCAATCGTCTCCACTAAATCCATTTGAAATTGGATTTGGATCAAGCAGATCACTTGACACTATTTCAATTTTACTTTGGACATCCTTATATTCTCTTCCGAAAATATTATAAGAATAGTTTCCTATTATTTTCAAGCCTTTCAAAGGCGTAATAGTTACTCCTTGGGTTAACCATGTATCGTTATTGGTAAAGGTTTCTCTACCACCATCCAATAAATATGGAAAGAAGTTAGTACCACCGAAATATTTACCAATTAAAGGCTCATATTTCTCTCTGTCACCTTGTGTCACATAGAAAGGTAGATCAGGAAACTGAATCGCAGTGATCGGATTTACTCTAGCCAGGGAGTTAATGTTTACATCCCAGTTATAAAAATGTGGTTTATCAGAGTTTTGTTGATTAAATACCACTTTTTCATTTAAGGTAAGCCAATCGTTTACTTTAAAATCAGCTTTCATGAGTACGTTATTTCGGTTAAACGTCTCATTATTTCCTGGTTTTAAGTATCCATCCTTAGAAAAATGGCCAAATGATACATAATAACTCGTATTTGATGTACCACCAGAAATGGATAAATCATGCTGATTTGTTGGAGCAT
Organism: Arcticibacterium sp.; assembly: GCF_055134445.1. Taxonomy (NCBI): domain Bacteria; kingdom Pseudomonadati; phylum Bacteroidota; class Cytophagia; order Cytophagales; family Leadbetterellaceae; genus Arcticibacterium; species Arcticibacterium sp. Next base: position 6,799 of record NZ_JBSRVI010000127.1, on the reverse strand, counting down.
AATCTGTCATAATCTGATTTTGGTAATCATTAAAACCGTAGAATTGAAGATCACCATTAACTACGCCCCAAGAATTTTCAAACGTAGGATTGTCTGAATATTTCTTTACTGCAGCCACGAAATCGGGATTATAACTAGGTGTACCATTCGTTCTGATATTGGCATCATTTCTAGCCGTTACAAAAGTGTAAGGGTCTGTTACCACGTCCATATTAAAAATCGGTTTTGCCAAAGAAAACTGAGAGTTAAGACTTACTCTTACCTTTCCTTCACTTCCTTTTTTAGTTTCAATTAAAACTACACCAAAAGCCGCTCTAGCACCATAAACTGCAGCAGCGGAGGCATCCTTCAATACACTCACACTTTTAATATCATTCGGATTTATTCTGTTTAAATCCATTGGTACGTTATCTACCAAAATAAGCGGCGAACCACCGTTGATAGACTCATACCCTCGAATGTTAAAAGTGATAGGTGCAGATGGATCTCCATTACGCACATTAACATTTAAATTTGGAATGACACCTTGTAAACCCTCACCTGTAGAGGCAATGGCTCTTTTTTCGATACGTTCTGAACTAGCCACACCTACGGCACCAGTTAGGTTAACTTTTTTCTGAGTACCATAACCAACTACTACCACCTCATCAAAGGTTTTGCTATCCAATACCAATTCAACTTTTAGGGATGATTGATTTCCGACAATAACCTCTTGTGGGCTAAAACCCACAAACGTAAAAACTAAAACAGACTGAGCATTAGGCACTTCTAAAGAAAACTTTCCTTGTTCATCAGTAGATGTTCCTTTAAAAGTTCCTTTGATTTGTACGGTTGCTCCCACAATTTCATCTCCAGTATTGTCAATAACAACACCAGACACTTTTCTTGCACCATCCTGAGCGATGATAGAAGAAATGGAGAGGACAAAGCTTAACATAAAAAAACTAATACGGCGATAAAATCCGTTTTGTGGGGGGTAGATTTTCATCATATGACGTCACATATTTTGGGTTAAACAATAATTTTTACAGTATAATTTTATGAATTAATTATACAATACCCACTTATTTCAAGTCGTTTTGGTCAGAAAAGTATCGAAACTCGATTGAAATTAATTTAAAAAGATTTCTTTGGCGACCAAACAATAAAAAAAGTAGTTTTCACATGTATTGTGTAGACGAATATACTTAAACTCTCTACTTGGCTTACTGAGAATCTCCCGACCTCATATCTGTCATATACTTCCTGAAAACAACATTGTTCCGTACAAATGAAAATCAGCATTTCTAAATTTCAGTAAACTATCTATTTACTTAGCGGGTACATATATCGGCTGGGGCGTATGCTGAAACAGAAAAGACATAAACCTAAAAACATGCAGAGCATTCTATAACAAATCTTTTACTTTGTATTTAATGATGGTTTTGAATGACAATTTAGATTGAAACCACCAATCATATTTAAAAAAAATTGCATGTCTGTATTACGTTTAACATTACCTACTGACCCTAGATGGGTGAATATTGTTGAGAAAAACATAGAGGAGATTCTCTCTGACCATGCTTGGTGTGAGCAAAAGGCTGCTACAAACGCCATAACCATTGTGGCTAACAACTCTGAACATCCGGATTTAGTGACCGACTTGCTGGCTCTTGCCAAAGAGGAAATTGAGCACTTTCAGATGGTGCACGAAATCATCAAGAAAAGAGGATTGAAACTGGCAAGAGAACGCAAAGACCATTACGTAGGCGAATTGGTTCAATATATGAAAAGGAATAATGACGGCACACGTGTATCTGGTTTGGTAGAAAGATTGCTATTTTCTGCGATGATAGAAGCCCGTAGCTGTGAGCGTTTCAAGGTGCTTTCAGAAAACATTGAAGATGAGGAGTTGTCCAAATTTTATAGAGAACTCATGGAAAGTGAGGCCGGACATTATACCACCTTCATTACTTATGCTCGTAAATATGGGGTAGGAATTGACGTAGAAACTCGCTGGAGAGAATGGTTGGCTTTTGAGTCGGAGATTATTGCCAATTATGGTAAGTCGGAAAGTATTCATGGGTAGTGTGGGCTTTGAGCTTTGCTTCCATTGACGAACTATTCATCTGACCCAACAAATAAGCCTATTGTTCTTTTGAAAGCCTAGCAAAGCCTTTTTAAGTACATTATAAGCCTCAATCCAGTTCTTGTCTAGTTAAAATTCAATTGTTTCATTCAATAGTATCATATTCATGATTACATTCGTGGAATATATTATTACATGAAAATTAAGAGAACTACTTCTTTATATAATCTTCCTAAATGGAGAAATCTCCTACTCTTTTCAAGTTTCATTTTCTTAATTTTTTGTAGTATCCAATGTAAGTCTAAAAATGAACCCGAGATTTTATTGCATGCGAGTCTTGTTTTTAATGAGGATCATACTTGGAATAAAGCATTCATTTATTTCAGCGAAATACTGGAGGAGCGTTCTAACGGTAGAATAAAATTAGAAGTATATGACGCTGAACAATTAGCCAAAGAAATGGAATCTATCAGATTGATTCAGGCAGAGGTCATTGAAATGACTATTTCTGGGTCTTTACTGAGTAATTGGGTTGAAATAGCCGCCTTCTGTGAATTGCCTTTTCTCTTACAAAGTTACGAGGAGCAGGAAAAATTCATTAATGGACCCATTGGCAAGCGAATTGAGAGAGAAATAATTGAGGGGACAGGCCTTAGACCCATAACATATTTTATACGCGGCCCACGTCAACTGACCTCTAACAGGCCTATCAGGCACCCAGACGATCTAAATGGTCTAATTCTTAGAGTGCCTAGTGTTCCTTCTTTTGTTACAGCCTGGAGTGCAATGGGAGCTAAACCTACTCCAATGGCCTTATCTGAAGTGTTTACATCATTACAACAGGGTACCATTGAGGCTCTTGAAAATCCCTATTCACTTATCTTGAGTGCTGGCTTTCCGGAGGTTCAGAAATATGTTAATGAAACAGAGCACGTGATGAGTTGGGGCTATCCGTTAATAGGTGAAAAACAGTTTCAAAAAATGCCTGAAGATTTAAAAGTAATATTTCTTGAAGCAGCTAAGGATATGCAAACTTTTGAACATAAGCTATTCATTGAAAGTGAGCTCAAGGTAAAAGACGAATTAAAGAAAAAAGGTATGGAATTTATAGAAGTTGACAAAGCCGCGTTTGCAAAAAAATGTGAAAAGGCCATTTATGAAAGTCTATCGCCTGAAATGCAGGTCGTGTATCAGCAAATAATTGAATCAAGAAAGGAATAATATGATAAAAATCGCAATCGGAAGATTCCTTAAATACGGAACATTAATTAGCACCTATGGTCTTATTGGCAGTGTGATACTACAGATTTATGCTCGGTTTTTCATGTCTAATACTCCCGCTTGGACGGAAGAGGCATCTCGTTTGTTCTTTCTTTATACCATCTCTTTTGCATCAGGATTGGCCTTAAAAGACAATTATTTTGTTTACCTGGATATACTTTTTGAGCGATTAAAACCTAGCTTACAAGAAAGGCTTTTATCGTTTATCTATCTTGTTACTTTTGGCTTATTTGGGTTGATGTTATACCATTCTGTCCTATTTGTAAAACTAGGACTTCCTGAGATCTCCGCAACCCTAGGCATATCCATGAGCCTCACTTTTTTTTCTATGGTCATCATGTCGGCGGCAATGGCCTATTACTCGTTTCTTGAACTTTTAAAAAGATATAAATGATCTGGCTGGTATTTATTATTTTTCTTTTGACTTTGATATTAAGATTCCCTATTGCTCTTGCCTTGGGGCTTTCATGTTTGGTATATATTCTTGGTGAGGGCATCCCTTTAATTATCATTCCTATGAAAATGTTCTCTGGCATAGATGTCTTTGTGCTTTTAAGCATTCCAGGATTTATTTTAGCCGGTAACCTTATGAATCATGGTGGATTAACCACCAAAATCATTGCTTTTTGTAATAGTCTTCTAGGTCATATCAGAGGAGGACTTTCTTTAGCCAATATAGGTGCATCCATGTTGTTCGCCGGCATTTCTGGCACAGCGGTCTCAGATACTGCCAGTATTGGGTCTGTACTCATTCCGGCCATGAAGAAAGAAGGATATGACGACGGTTTTTCTTGTGCCGTTACCGCCTCTTCATCTACGGTTGGCCCCATAATTCCTCCTAGTGTGCCTATGATTATTGCAGCCACATTGAGTGGCTTATCCGTAGGAAAACTTTTTTTGGCAGGAGCTATTCCAGGATTTCTTCTTGGCATAGGTCTTATGCTGGTGGCCTATTTTATTTCCGTAAAAAGAAACTATCCTAAGCATGCTAAAAGTACCTTAAAACAAATAGGTACAAGCTTAATTGATACTTTTTGGGCACTGCTGATGACCATCATCATTCTCTTTGGGATTATTGGCGGAGTTTTTACACCCACAGAAGCCTCTATTATCGCAGTTCTTTACGCATACATAATCGGGCGATATGTTTATAAGAACCTAAGCTTTAAAAAGGTACAAGTCATCATATTAGATTCCATGAAAACCTCTGCTTCCTTAATGGTTCTTGTGGGTTTTGCCAATTTATTTGGATGGATTCTCATCACTGAACGGATGCCCCAATACGTATCAAATCAAATACTAGACTTTAGTACCAATAAATACATGGTGCTGCTTTTGATAAATCTATTATTAATTTTTGTCGGCACATTTATGGAGACCATAGCCGCTTTACTTATTCTATTTCCCATCTTATTAAAAGTAGCTATGACGGTTGGCGTAGACCCTATTCATTTTGCTGTTATTGCTGTACTGAATTTGATCATTGGACTTACAACGCCACCTGTTGGTGTATGTCTATTTGTAGCCTCAAGTATCGGCAAAACCTCTATCGGGACGGTCAGTAAAGCCGCACTACCATTTCTTTTTGTGAGTTTCTTGGTTCTGATATTAGTTACATTAATACCGCAACTATCCTTATTCTTACCAGGTTTATTTGCGAAATAATCAATCATAAGCCCTTCTAATGCCCTTTTTACTCAAAATGGTACACAAAAGTAGGTACGGTCGTTCTTGAAATAAGACTTTTACTCACACTTGGTTTGAGAATACCATCTAAGAAACCTCTGTGGTGTGAAGCAACCACTAAAGCGGTATTTTCATGCACTTCTGAAAGCTCTAGAATTGCTTTTTCTACGCTATTTGACCTTACCGATTTTATCTTAAAGTTCTCATTAGGAAAGGCGGTTTTCATGTCTTTAATGAGTTCACCATTGTCCATGAGATCCAGTTGCTTATCAGACGAAATATTAACCAGATCCACTTCGGCTTTTAGTTTTCGAGCTATCGCGAATACCTCCCCTAATATTTCCTTTTCATCATATTCCAATTCTGTGGCGTACTGAAGCCTGTCAATAGTGATGGATTTTGCCTTTTCAGGAACAACCAGCAGGGGAATTGTGATATTATTAATAACATATTCTGCAGTACTGCCAATCAATTTATCTATAAATCCTGTGGAACCCGTTTTTCCCATAATTACAAAATCCGCTTCATGTTCTTCTACTAAGCTTTTAATGCCTTGGATAACACTTCTTGTGCTAAACTTATAAGTTGTACGAACGCCTTTTTCTTGGAAGCTTCGAGCTTTAGCGGCAAGTCTCTCCTCAAACTGCTTTTCTAATTCTACGTCGAGTACCACTACCATCCCACCAGGTATGGTAGGGTCAACATAAGTTGGAGAGGAACAATGGAGAATAATAATTTCAGACATATGTTTTTTAGCTAGGGAGATAGCCATTTCTTCCGCTTTAGAAGCACCTTTCGAAAAGTCTGTTGCAAGTATTATCTTTTTCATAGTTTATCCTTTTGTTCGGTTCGAAGTTGATAAGAAATTTAACAAATATTTATGATCTTCAGCAGGTTATAATATGATTATAATTAATTGCTCTACTCGCATTCTTAAGCTTTGTTAATCCGTTTTTTCTTGCATAAAGCTTAATTTGGTCATCAATATCCTGCCAAATAAAATACGATTCAATTCAAAGTTAAGATCCATAAGGATGTGAAGAAATACCTCTTTAATAATGGTATATCATTCAATCTTCTTTAACAGAACGGCCTCTCCCTCTCATTGCTCAATTGAACAAAACCTTATGCCTGAATTTTAGCCATAAAATAGTACTCCCCCCCGAATCGGTTTTAGAAACTAAACAGAAGTTATACTATCAGGAAATTTGGATTATGAAATGTATGAATGGTTTAGGACTAAATGTTGTCTGCAGCAGATTAAACAAGAAAAAGTATTTCCGGACTTATATAAATGAATTATAAGAATTTGGTATGGACTTCAATGATTTCTTTAAATCTCAAGACAAAAGGGTTTGTAAGGCTACTTACCTTTCTATAAGTGTTACATTAATGGTCCTCTACAATTAATGTAACTAAAACTGCCCGATATTTCCATCAATAATTAATTGGATTTGTTAAACAATTTTTTATTATGGCTAAAAACAAAGCATTGTTTTCGGCGATAAAACCTGGCTCCAAAATGATACTGTTACCCGCACTAAAATTTACGTTAAAACCTGATCTTACTTTTCCTTTGCTGAGCAATTGACTTCCAGCTTCATACAAGCCAGATGTAATTGGGTCTGAATCAATGTGTTTGATCAATGACTCAACACACGGACCGTTTACAGATAAATATGCACCTTTAGAACCTAAAGAAAAGCCATCTCCATATCCTCCATTATAAAGAAGTATTTCCTCTCCAGCTAAATTTGAAGTGGC
>NZ_JBSRVI010000126.1:0-40454 GCF_055134445.1 Arcticibacterium sp. | reverse complement strand
ATTCTAAGGGATGGAGGTATTCAAAGATAATCTTAGCACCTGCTTCTTTTTGCTTTTTATAAGCCGCTTTATATTGCTCAGGAAAGTATTTATGACCCCCACCTAAAAAACCGTAAAATTCATCAAATCCTCTTTTATTTGGATGAAACTGTGGAACAGCACCTAAATGCCACTTCCCTATGGCTCCAGTATGATACCCCGATTCCTTTAAAACATTGCTAATAAAAATTTCATTAAGTGGAATCCCGCCTCTAACTAAATCTTCACTATTAGCTGGTAAATTAAACTGAGAACCCATGACATGGGGATATCTACCTGTCATAAGTCCTGCTCTGCTAGGCCCACAAAACGGATGAGCCACATAAGCCGAAGACATCATCGTACCGCTGTGTGCCAACTTATCTAAATGAGGTGTTCTAATATCTGGTGAACCATTAAAGCCGACATCATTATAACCCAAATCATCGGCAAGAATTACAATAATATTGGGTCTTCCGTCAGGTTTATATAAACTTGAGCTTATTAAAAACAGACCCATTAAAAGACTAGAAACTAAAACTGTTCTTTTCATGACTTCAGACTATAAATATTAAAAAATGGCGTTTCTAACCCTTTAATTAACTTTCCTATATTTATCCATCAGCTCAATATCTAACTGCTCATACTTCTTTTGAAGCATCCACCTTGGTCTTTCTAAAGTTTTTTCCCAGTCGAAAATCATTTTATACATTTTCCTTACCCTTTCTGGATTTAAAGCTGCCAAGTCATTTTGCTCTGAGATATCCTCATCAATCCTGTAAAGTTCTGCAGGCCTATCAGGAAATCTAATAAGCTTCCAGTCGCCCTCACGCACCACCGCTCTAGCATCCTTTTTCCAATACAGAATGTCGTGCGGTCGACCCGACGCTTTCCCTTGTAAAAAAGGTATCACATTTACCCCATCTAGACTTTCTAAGTCTTTTGTATTTCCGCCTCCTGCAACATAAAATGTAGGCAATAAATCTAAAGTGCTAATGGGTAAGTTATAGGTGCTATTTGGTGGAATATTTCCTGGCCAGCGAATTAAGAAGGGTACACGAATACCACCTTCTAGGTGTGTGGCTTTGGCTCCTGCCAGGGGTAAATTCACGGAAGCATTATGGTCTACCGGGCCACCATTATCATTCGTGAATATCACAATGGTATTTTCAGATAAACCATTTTGGTCTAAATAATCTAATATTTTCCCACAAGCTCTGTCCAATGCCAAAGTCATGGCTGCCACTTGCTGCCTTTTGCCACTGAGTTCTGGAAATTGGGCTAAATCTTCTTTGGTGGCATCCATTGGCGTATGCACGGCATTAAAAGCCAAATAAGCAAAAAACGGATTTTCCTTATTTTTTCCCATAAATGAAATCGCTTCTTCTGCTAGCAAATCCGTCAAGTATTGGGTAGGCTCTTGGAAATTATTGAATCCATATTCCAATTTATTTTGAACCTCCTCAGGTGGTTTTGTGTAAGCAAAATAATCTCTCGCTCCACCCCGAAAACCGACGAACTCGTCAAAGCCTCTTTTTAAAGGATGAAACCTATCTGCTCCTCCTTGGTGCCATTTGCCGAAAATAGCAGAACGATAGCCCAACTTTTTTAAATAGTCGGCCATTGTTTTTTCTTCTACCGGCAATCCCATTTCTATTCCGTCAACTGCAGAAACGGCACTCATGTATCCAGGAACATTGTTTTCCTCAAAACCAAAACGCTGCTGGTATTTCCCTGTTAATAATCCAGCTCTTGATGGACCGCAGGTAGGATCAGAAACGTAAGCCTGCGTACATCTCATGCTTTGCTTGGCGAGCTTATCTAGGTTGGGTGTTTTCATTACTTTACTACCTTGAAAACCGAAGTCGGCATAACCGGCATCATCAGCAAAAAGTAAAACAATGTTGGGCTGCTTTTGGGTAAAGCCAGCCAATGGCGTTATTAATAACAGCAATAAAATTATCCTCTTCATTAGGGTGTCATAGATTTATGGTACAAAACAACACGATAAAAAGGTAAGTGAGTAAGCCTGAATTAACACACTATTCCTTTATATTATCCTAAAGTGAGAAATTATAAGTCATACCGCTATTTTGAGACCTATACTAGAACTGAACACTATCCTAAATACTTATTTCCTCTTCTGGGTCTAAGCTGATATGAACTCCGCTTAACACTTTCAAGTTTTTGCCTTCCCCTATGGATATTCTGTAAGTGCCATTCATAAATATTGCAGGCTTATGGATGTATCCTAAAGCTCGCGTTGCGGATACCAAGTCTCCAGTACTTTCTAGGTATATTTTAAAAACCTGATTGGGTTTGGTGGTTTTTATTTTCGGTAAAAAGCCAATTGCTCGCCTACCGTCATTTTCCATTTGTTTGATGGTTAATGGCCAGCCAGGGTAAGAATTCCCTGGAACATTCTTCGATAAATCAGCCAAGAATCGGATGGCTTCCATTTTAATGGTTCTGGATTGGGTATTGAAAGTTATAAAGCCATAGCCTGAGGCTTTTTTCTGAGCTTTTACATATCTATTTTTTTCTTGGTCAAACTCTTCTTCAGGATTACCAACCGCAAATACGAAGTTATCGTTTCCGAAAATATCTCTGTAAAGACCGGTATTAGGAAGACCATGAGCAGGTCTATTTATATAAGGAACGTTTAAGCTGTCTGGCTTAGACCATCTTGGATAACCCGTAGAAACAGCTGGCGTACAAAACGTCCATCCTCCATCTTGTTCATGGTCTATGCTATATTGTACCAAGAAGGGAAGGTGTTGGTCGCCATTTACATGAAATACTGCTGCTTTTTGCATCAGTCTCAAGACCTCATCTCTTTGCTTTTTTGGCCATCCACCAGAATCTAAATCGCCATAGAGAAATTCCTTTTTGGGTCCATGATGTGTGGCCACATTGGCAAAAAGCGTTTGACTCAACATTACTTTCATATCCACATCTTTCCAATCTTCTGTCCAATCCTTTAAGAATTCCATTTGAGTATTACCCATCATAGATAAGCTTTCGGACTCCAGTTCATTGGCATTTAATCTTACCGTCACATGGTCTATTCTTCCCTGACCTTTTCTAATCATTTCAGGTCCCGACTTAAACATCCTGTCGCTCACAATCGCAAAACTTACCCCACCATACCTTAAGTGTGTATACCACGTGCTAATACCAGAAGGTAAGACCTCAGGATGAAAAGCATCGGGAAGATGCCCACACTGGGTTTTATTCACCACATTTATCATTTTGGCTGTTTGTACCATACCACCTTGGGCATCACGCTGAGCGTCCCATTCATCTATAGAAAGCAACTTACCGCCCTCTCCCCAAAGGTTTCCTTGAAAAACATCATGATCGTCTGGCGTGCAAACCGTAGGACGGTCTCGCATCAAATGACCAAAAGCCCAGCCAAACATATAATATTTCCCCAAATAGCTTAAAATAGCCTTTTCTTCGGGTTCACGTTTAATGGGGTATCCACCATTTTCCTCATAAATCTGGTCACCAGAAAAATATAGTAAATCAGGATTACTCTTACTTAGATTTTCTACCAAAGGCCTATATGGAAAACCCATGGCATGTTGACAGGTAAGTGCACCTAACTTTAACAAATCTCCTTTAGGTTCTTTTCTAACGATGCCCTGATAATGATGCGTATTTCCATCCAGTTCATATACAACCCTGTAGGGTGTATCTTTCATTTCTGTCCAATCCTTCACCTTAAACACAGCCGTAAAAGCATCCCTGTCAATCTGTTGTGTTTGTACACTTTCCCACACCCCATTTTTTTGAAGTTCCAGATGACTAGACCGATTGTCTTCTTCAGAAATGGGAGGAAATTGAGCGGTAAGTTTTAAAGTTTGGTCGGATAAAGTGTACATACACCAAAAAATAGGGCCAAAAGTGTCTTTCCGACTTTCTATAACTTTTGAACCCTCAAGTTCTAATTTGTTCCACCAAAAAGAAGCTCCTTTCTCCAATTGGCATATGTCCATCAAGCCAGATAGGTCTTGCGAAATGCTTTTTGATAAAACTTCCGTCCTCCCTTTTTTATCCTTAACCCTTATGATAAGTTCTGAAATGTTATTTTTTGTAATCGAAGTCAGTTTTAATTCAAACTCATTTAAATCAAAGTCACTACTAAGTTTTTTAAGGTCATTTTCTATAAAAATCTCCTTATTTAAACTGATTCCTACTTTTATTCCATTTCCAAAATAACAAGCCGCTGAAGTACTTTCTGGGTCTGTCGTATCTTTTACCCCTACCGAAAAACCAAAAGTGGCATTGTCATTTTCTGATTTTATCAAACCTGCCTTACAGCTTAAAGAGAACGTACCATCTCCTTTTTGAAGTTGATAGCCTAAAATATTTACGCTAGCGTTTTTGACAATTCCGTCGCTTTCAACTCTTCCATTTTTCACTCGCCAGTCTTCCAGCGGAATACTCCAAAATTGTTCTCCAAGCCAAACACGGTTATTTGTTTTTTTGAAGTCCTTTTTTAAGATACTTTGAGGAAATTTAAGCTGGTTCAAATCAAATTTTCCTGTATTTCCAAAGGCATCCTTTACGCTTAGAATGGAAACGGAATAAGCAATTTTCTGAATAAAATTTCTTCTTTTGAGAGACATAGTTCTTTAGGGTTGAATAGTTTTTAAATGACTTCTTGGGCGTTATTTACCTTAAAACTAAGAGACTATTCGCTATTCACGAAATCGGGGGATATCTCACTTAAAATAAATTACGAAATGGTTTAAGCCTATAGTAAGGAGAAAACTTATAAAAAGTCTGCAATCTCTGCTTTAATGGACATAAAATGATTTTTCAGACCTCCTTTGTCACGCTTATGAATGAGCTTTTTTGGCAAAAGAGAGCTGCCCATACCTACGCCATAAACACCCGCCTCAAAAAAAGATTTGATATTTTCTAAAGCCACTCCACCTGTAGGCAATACCTTAATTTGATCTAGAGGACCTTTAATATCATTTATAAAGGACACGCCAAGTTGTGTCGCAGGAAAAATCTTAACGGCTGTGGCACCACAAGTCCAAGCCTTATATATTTCTGTAGGCGTATAAGCTCCAGGAAATATTGGAATGTTATCTGCCACTGCCGTTTTTATAATGTCTTCATCTATAATGGGGGTTACCATAAACTGCGAACCTGCATTTTTAGCCCTACGATAGTCCTCCATACTACAAACCGTACCTGCTCCAATATTCATTTCCGGAAAGTCTTTCACCAGACCAGAAATCATTTCTGTGGCACCTTCGGTATTCATGGTAATTTCTAAAGTATAAAACCCTGATTCCTGATATATTTCAGCAATCCATTTTACGATTTCGTAATCATATCCACGAATAATGCCAACAACAGGCATTTTTTGGTACTTATCTTGAGAAAAATTGGTATTAAGAGACATATTGATTTATGATTTTCCTTTGACCTTTCAGTAAAGCTTGTAGAATATAGGAAGCATCAAAGACGATTATATTTTTAGAATGGTGCAAGGTAGCCAGAGCCATTTGATATAAAGTAAAAACTGGCTCTGCGGCACATAAAAATAACTTGCTCTTATGGTCTTTCAAATAGGCCAGTTCGCTACCAATGAGCATTCCGCTGAGTAAGAAGTAATTATCTTCTTTAGAAATATCATGTAAAAGCGTATTGGTCCTCACAGAAAACAAAATAGAACTTAAGGATTCACTACTTCCTTTTTTTACGCCTGAAACAAAAGCCTTTTTATGGATTTCAGTTAAGTGTCCTGCCTGCACAGAATCAGATAAAATACTCTTTTGTGAAAGCAACTGAAAAAGCTCCCCAGTCATGAACGTCTTCATAGTGGTGAATTGTCCATTTTTATAGTTGAGATGCTTGCTATGTGTGCCAGGCAAAAGCAATACCCCTTCTTGGTAAGGCTGAAGTAATTCTTCCAAACCGATGGCTTGAATTTCCTCTCCCCGCATGACACTGCTATCCGTTTTTACACCAGAAATTAGAATTGTTTCCAAATCATTCGTTAGACTAATAACCTTCCAGTTTAGATTAGATCCGCTTCCATCAAAGGGAACTTCTGCATAAGTCATTTCTTCCAGACCAATATTGGAAGAGGCCATCCCTGAAATGACGACAAGGTTTTTCTGATGCTCAGTCTCCAATTTTTGAATCTGAGAAACCAGATAATCTCCAAAAGTATCTTGTCTGTTTTTTTCAGACTGCTTCAAAAAAAGGTCATTGAGTGTCTTTATTCCAACATTCGTTTGCACCGTTTCCAGCACAGTCAAAGTTTCGGTTACGACCAGCCTTAACCTAAAATTGGTAGTTCCCCAATCAATACTAATGAAGTGTTCTGGAAGTATCATACCATTTCCAATGATTTACTAATGCGTTTTTTAATGAGATAATCGTCTAATGCAAAAGTGGAACAGTCTACGCCAATGCCGCTATTTTTAATTCCTCCATGAGGTAAGTAAATATCGTATTTCACACCATTGACTTGTACTTCTCCAAAAGCAAGATGCTGTTCAAAATACTTTTGAGTTTCCTCGTTTTTGGTGAAAACATAAGACGCTAAACCGGCGTCAGTGTCATTGGCGTAGCCTAAAACCTCTTCTTTAGTATCGAAAGGAACAATCATGGCTACTGGGCCAAATATTTCGTGGTTTAAAATCTCTGCTTTAGGATTGTTAATCTTGATAACCGTAGGTTGAAAGTAATAGCCCGGTTGGTCTATGGCTTTTCCTCCGAACATCACTTTACTTCCCTGAGCCAACGCCATCTCCACTATCTTTTCAATCTTCTTCACTGATTGTCTATTGGCCAAAGGACCCATTTGAGGTTTATTTTCTTTGCCGAAACCAATTTTAGTATGCTCAAAATTCTTTACCATACCTGCGATAAAGGCATCAATCAGCGTGTTGTGCACATAAAACCTGTTAGGAGCAACACAGATTTGACCCGTATTACCCACTTTTAATGCCGTACCTAAACCAATAGCCAGATTTAAGTCAGCGTCTTCCATGACTATAAAAGGAGCATTACCTCCACACTCCATACTGTATCTTTTTATAGAGGTTTTAGCACTTTGTTGAATCAGCTTCTGAGCCGTTTCTGTGGAGCCTATCATCGTAATAAGACTTGGTATTTTACTTTCGCAAAGCGGAATCCCTACATTCTCAGTATCTCCACAAATGATATTGATAACGCCTGCAGGAAAATTCATTTCATCACAAAGCTCTCCAAGAATATAAGCCGAAAGAGGAGAAAATTCTGATGGTTTAATAATGATGGAGCACCCAGCCGCCAAGGCGGGTCCAAGTTTAAAACCTAGATTTAAAAAAGGGAAATTATAGGCCAAAAACGCTACCACCACACCCAAAGGTTGAGATAAAAGTGTATGCTGATGTGTGCCTTCTCGGTCTGGAATATTGAGGTCGGTTCTTTTTAAAATTTCTTCTGGATAATATGCTAGCGAATTGGCAATGCTGGTCAGGTCTTCGTCTGTACCTTCCCAAGTTTTACCCATTTCGTCCATGATACTTTCGCGAAGCATATCACGGTTTTCTAAAATTTTGGAACGCAAACGAGAAATCCAATCTAGCCTAACTTCCATGGGCATGGCAGACCATGAAACAAAACCTTCTTTGGCAGCTCGCAATGCTTTTTCAGTATCGACTTTTGAAGCCCATGCTATTTCAGCTATTTCCTTTTCATTTCCAGGACAGACTACCGTAAAGGTTCCTCCATCCGTAGCTTCTGTTAATGAGCCGTTTATATATAATTTTTTAAATCCGTATTTCATATCTTATTTTAATAAGCCGTTGGTTACATAAGCTGGAATTTCTAAAGCATATTTTTGTATGACATCTTCATTTACTTCAAAGCCTAATCCTGGACCGTCTGGTATTTTCATTTCACCGTTGATAACTTCTAAGTTTGCATTGGTAAGTTCTTCTCGCAGAGCATTTTCCGTCCTATCAAACTCCATCATACAAGCTTCTGGAATCATTCTCCCTGGCATCACATCCAAATTGGCAATAAAGTGCATGGCAGCCGAAATGGCAATGCTGGTACCCCAAGTATGTGGTATAATTTCTACGCCATAAGTACTGGCCAGCGTGCTAATTCTCTTGGCTTCTGTTAATCCTCCAGTGGCACATATATCGGGCTGTAAAATATCCACGGCCTTTGCCTGAAGAAGTCGGTGAGCACCAAATCTAAGATATTCACATTCTCCTCCCGAAATGGGAATGGTGGTTTTTGACCTCAATTCAGCATATTGATCATAATACTCTGGAGAAATAGGTTCTTCAAACCAACCGATATCATATTTTTCTATCGCTCTAGCAAGCTGAACCGCCTCACGCAGGTTATAGGCATGGTTGGCATCTACCATTAACTTCACTTTAGAGCCGATTGCCGCTCTAACCGCCGCTACGTTTTCTATATCTTTTTCAATCGTTAAGCCTACTTTTATTTTCATGGCTTTATAACCTTGATTGGCATACATTTTGGCCTCCTCTGCTAATACCGTAGGCATATGACCACCATGCGTAAAATACATTCCAGTAGCATATGGGCTTATAGATTCTCTTTTCTTACCGCCCAACAGGGTATGCACTGGCAGGTCCATAATCTTTCCTTTCAGATCCCAAATGGCCACATCTATGGCACTTACAGAAGCCTGTAATACGCCACTTCTGGCGTAGTCTAGCGTTCGCCTGTACATAATATTCCAGATGGTCTCATTTTCTAAGGGATTCTGACCTATAATAAACGGTTCTAAAAGTTCTACGCCAGCTTTAAGAACTTTAGCAGGACCATAACCTTCCCCCCAACCCACATGTCCGGTGTCTGATGTTATTTTGACGATGCAAATTTTACGTTCGCTATACTCCCACTGAGAAAAATAGAAACTCTCCTTGAGCTTATCATTGAGTATATAACTTTCAACAGAAACAATTTTCATTTTAATTATTTTTAAGCGTAGATATCCTTTTTAAAAAGAGGTTTAGAAATTATTAGCGTATCCTAGAATAAGTGTAGCGATGATGAGGATGAATAATCCAAACAAAAGCCATTTAAAAGAGCTGCTGCCCTTATGCCATTCTTTATTCATATATGCCCATACGTTACTCACTATTAGTGAGACGCCTAGTAAAATAGGCCAACCAATAACTGGTCCCATATCGCCCATTAGCGTAGCTCCCTGACCATAAATACCCAAAGCTCCAAACCAAAAAACACCCGCTAAAACAGCCCAAAGGTAGGCCTTGTTGGCATGGACAGATTTGAACGAATTCCAAGATTTATTTTTAGTTAGAAGTACAAGTGCATACCCCGCATTCATGATATAAGCTCCTAATAAAACCACGACCCAAATGGCTAAACTGCTATTTCTAGCTAAAGCTCCACTAGCCTCTGCCATAACACCTACAGGGTGAGCTTCTACAAATCCAACATTCAATAATGCCGAAAGTACACCACTGGCCAAGGCTATTAAAAGACCTACTTTTAAGCTTGAGCCTCCCTCAGAGCTATTTTCTTTATCCTTCAGTATACCTGCATATGCCGTAACAGCCACGCCAACTAGCATAATACCTACCCCTATTAATATATAAGGAAAAGCAGTTAGACTGGTAGCATCTTCTATTCCAAAAAGTGGAATAAGACTTCCTACTGCCGAACACACCCCCATCACAATACCATAGGTCAATGAAATACCAATAAATGGTATGCTTTTACCAAACATAATCCCTCCAATTCCCCATAAAAACCCAAAGAGCATACCTAAAAATATGGACGGAGTAGGTGCAGCGGCTATTACCTCAAATAAATCAGGAACTACAAAAAGAGCCCAACCAATGGGTAAGACTATCATAGCTATAGTGGCATGTACTAGCCACCAAGCCTCCCATTTTAAAGGTGACATAAATTTCATTCCGAGTCCGAAAGAACCCTGGAAAATACTTGCGACAAGTATTATTATTAAAGGCAAAAAAGAGGTCATATAGGTTTGAATGTTTTCTACACAAAGAAAGTATCCTTAGCCTTCTTAGCATCGGTGTGTTTTACCCTACGATTGCACTATTTTAACTTAATTTATCAACGTTCAGATAAAATACCATCTAAAATTAACTTAAAATGCTTGCTAACAGCAGATTAAAGAAATATGGATAAAATAGCAATCATTAAGCCTCCTCCAATAGCAATCACTATGGATAGTAAAGAAAAAGAATGAAGCACTTGAGGAACATTGAAACCATGTATTTCTTTAAATAGCCAAAAAAAGCTACTATTTACATGGATAATACCCATTGAGCCAGCACAAATAGCTGCCGCCGTAAGAGAAGGGTCAAGCTGACCGCCACTCACCATAGGTGCCACAATAGAACTGGTGGTTAACAGAGAAACGGTAATCGATCCTGTCATTGTCGTAAAAATAAAGCTTAGCAATAAGGGCAAGAACAAACCCAAAGCGTTGATATGCTCAAAGTTGGCCATGAGTTCATTGACGATCTGTGTATCTTTTATTACTTGTCCAAACGCACCACCTGCACCGGTAATCAGTATGACCATAGCACTTTTTGACGCTGCTTGTTTAAAAAGCTCATTTAGCTTTTCATTAAATCCATTTTTCCTCAATAAGAAAAGAGATATACTCACACCAATCATTAAAGACCAAATGGGACTTTTCACAAAAAGAATAACGGGGTTTTGACCTTTATAAAAAGCACTAACCGTCATTAAAAAAAGTGGAGAAAGTAAGGCTAAAAAAGGCAAAGTTTTTCTAAAACCAATTAACTCAGCAGGCCTAGCATCTTCATTGTCTGGAACTTCAATTGATACAGAAGATGGAATTCGCTTTGAAATGCTATGAATCCAAATCAAACCGACAAACATAGCCCCTAGACCTACTAAGATATTAATAGGTATTATTTCACCGATATCCACATTCAATAAACCGGCTACAGCTACAGGTCCTGGTGTTGGTGGTATCATAGCATGAGAAATGGTAAGACTCATGGCTAAAGCCATCCCTAGCGTGAGTAAAGACTGCCCAGTTCTTTTTGAAAGAGCAATAACAGTAGGTAAAAGTGTTAAATAGGCCACATCCATAAAAACCGGAATGCCTATTAAAAAGCCAATAATCGCTAAACTAAAGGTCAGGTATTTGGTACCAAAAAGATTTATAATGCTCTCTGCAATTTGATTAGCTCCGCCTGTTTCTGCTAAAATTTCGCCTAGAAGCGTTCCAAAAAAGATAACCAGTCCTATCCATTTCAATGTGTTACCAAAACCAGAAACAATGCTCTCATTTACATCTGTCATAGAGGAACCTGTCAATACGCCTAGCAGAAGGGCTGATATTAAAAGTATGGGAATGGGATTTACCTTAAAAACAGTAACACCCACTATCAAAAATGTGATACTAAAAAGGAGTACTAAAAGACTAACCATACTTTTTTGAGGCAAAAGTAAATTTGATACTAAAAAAACAATAGCTTATTTCTACCCAAAAGTAATCTCTAATTAACTTATCGGGAGATTGTCTAGTCCAGCTCTTCCTTCATTTGGTATTTCTCCATATAGTCTGAAGGTGTAATTTTCATCAAGTTTTTAAACTGGCGATTGAAGTTAGTCACGGTATTGAAACCCGACTGATAGGCAATGGTGGCTATTTGCTCTTTGCCCTCTATCAGCATTTTGCAGGCATGCCCTAATCTTATTTCTATCAAAAACTGTGTAAATGACTTTTTGGTCTTATTCTTAAAGTATCTACAAAAGGCGTTTGGCGTCATACAAGCAATGGAAGAAATCTCAGCCAGTTCTATTTTCTTTTCAAAATTTTCATTTAAAAAAGAGATAACCTTTGCCATTCTTTCCTTTTCATCCGAGCTGAAGGAGTGCTTTATTTCCTCTTGGCATAAAAGCTCATGATTGTCGGTATTGGATAAGATATCCAGCACTTTTAATATTTCAGAAACGCCACCGAGCCCCTTAGAACCTAGTAAACCAAGAATGTGATTATGCACCAGATAGGTGCTTGATTTTGAAAACTTAATACCTCTATTTGACTTCTGAAACATAGCCCTTAAAGTTTGGGTTTCAGAGAGCTCTGAAAATGCTGGACCAAGAAAGTCATGCATGAATTTTACCACGACCAAATCCACCTCAGAAATAGCTTCATTTCCTTCATAATAAGCACGGTCATTCCTAAACAAATGAGGCACATTACTGCCAATCAAATACAACTCACCCGGCTCAAAGTTTCCAATGGAATTTCCAACAAATCGCGTACCTGTACTCTTTAGAAAATAGATAAGTTCCAGCTCAGGATGAAAGTGCCAGTCGTGTTCAATACACGGAATATTATCCTGCCTCACAGAAAAGCATTTCTCTGGACTTAACTCATTTTTTTTGAATATTAATTTCATTCGGGTTGAAAACAATAATTTTAAAAAAGCCAAACTACCTTAACCACTCTTAAATATAATAGCATTTAAGAAAGGGTTTTAAAATTAGGCTTGCTCAAGTGCTATAAGACTAATTCCAGTTCACTTTTTGAACTATTAAGATAACCAAGAAATTGCCAATATACATATTATTTCAATGAATTGACCCACACCAAATCAAAGGACTCTGAATGTCCAGAAACTCATTTCTACAATGGACTTAATCAGCTCGTTAATAAATCATAGTTCAAGGACGTCTTGAGATCCATTAAGACGTCCTTATTAACCCGCTGATTTTCTTTCAATATTTTAGTACCCAAAACGTAAGCCTTGGCATTATTAACAGCATCTACAGAAAGTAATTTGTCGTCCTGAAAATACCAAGCTGATAGCTTTTTCTCCTCCTCCACTCTTAATAAGACCTGATTGTAGCCTCCTGACAATCCTACCATTTGAAGCTTTACATCGTATTGGTCAGACCAAAACCACGGTAAGGCGTTATAAACGGAAGTTTTCCCGCAAATAGCCGCAGCAGCCACTTTACCTTGATCTACTGCATTTTGAACAGATTCTAAACGAACATAGCGTTTATAATGCGGATTAAAGTGCCAAGTGCAATCACCAATACTATAAATATCAGGTTCAGACGTTCTGGCTGTTTCATTCACTTTAATGCCATTCTCCACATCCAAACCGACTTTTAGGGCCAGTTCAGCATTGACTTTTATCCCTACACCAATTATTATCATTTCTGCATCGAAAGAGGTGCCATCTGTACAGATAACTTTGTTTATACCAGATTCATTTTCAATAGACTGAACCTGTTTTTGGGTCTGAACATTGACGCCATTATTTTGATGCAATTGATTAAAGAAAGTAGACATCTCTGGAGCTGTAACTCGAGCTAAAATACGTTCTTCTCTTTCCAGCACATCTACCGAAGCTCCTAATTTTCTCAAAGAAGCGGCTATTTCTAGACCAATATAACCACCTCCAATTATCACTACCTGCTTGGTTTTACAGGTTTCAAAAGTGCTTTTGATTTTGTAGACATCGGCTGCCGAACGTAAGAAACTTAAGTTTTTTGCTTTATCAAGACCCTCAATGTTTGGCACAAGGGGTCTAGCCCCAGTCGCCAGCACCAGTTTATCGTAGGCTTGCTGACCGCCATCTTCTAAAGTAATGATTTTATTGGCTTTATCAATTTCTAAAACTGCGTTTCCTAGTCTTAGTTCTATGTTTTCCTTTTCATAAGACTGAGCCGGTTTTAAAAGAAAATTTTCAATCCCCCCTTCGCTAGTTAGAAAGGCTTTAGACAAAGGAGGGCGATGATAGGGCAATTCTGGGTCTGCATCATACAGAATTATCCGCCCCTGCCATCCCTCTTTTCTGAGAGAAAAAGCAAAGTTGACACCTGCATGACTGGCTCCAATGATAACGCAAATTTGCTCTAATGCCCTTTCCATTATTTAGCTACTTTTAAAATAACACCATCTAAAGCCTCCGTAATCTCAATTTGACAACCCAAACGGCTATATTCATCGGTATTGTCGTCTAGCTCTAGCATGTCCGTTTCTATCTCGCTGGCTCTGCCCACTTGTTCTATAAATTCTGGTAAAACATGAACATGGCAGGTGGCACATGAACATACACCACCGCAATCGCCATCTATGCCTTTGATGTTATTTTCTACCGCAAGTTCCATCACATTACCTGATGTACCTTCTACGGTAATAGACTCATTATCAGAAGTTAAAAAAGTTATTTTTGCCATTTTTTAGTTGATTTTTAATAATAATTTATGAAAGCCCACTTTGCGTTTAAAATCACCCCAATCTTCTATATTCTCTTCAAAATCAAGCAGTTCCATTGCCGTTTTTCTTTCAGAGAGAATAGTGATAAGCGTTTTTAAAATTTGTCGGGCATGGGTTGCTCCTAGGCAGTTATGGTGGCTAAAGCCAAAACCTACATGTGGATTAATTTTTCTATCTAAAACTACTTCATTTGGGTTCTCAAAAACAGCTTCGTCTCTATTGGCGGAAGCCCAACATAAAGAAACTCGGCTATCGGCTTTGGCGGCGTGTTCGCACACGGTAGCATCTTCCGTAACCACTCTTCCCATATGCGTTAGTGGTGCAAAATACCTCACCAATTCCTCCACAGCTTTACCTATCATTTCAGGATTTTCCTTTAATACTACAAGTGCTTTTGGATTTTCTGCAAAATACGCTAGGGAATTGGTCACTGCGTTTATAACCGTATCTCTGCCCCCCGCAAAAGTTAAAACCATTACCCCTTTAACCTCTTCTTTAGTCAGTTTTCTACCCTGAAAATCGCAGTTAAGTAAATAGGAGTATAAATCTTCGCCAGGGTTTTCAAAAGCTTCGTCTATTTTAGCATCTATATAGTCATACAAAACGTTCGCCTTGTCCGCATCTAAAGCTTCGCCTTCACTTCTAAACACATGAGTTCCCCATGAAATCCATGTTTCAGACTCCTCAAAAGGTGTATTCAGTAAAAGTGTTAAGGCTTTTGACTGCAGTGGCAATGCAAATTCAGTGACGATTTCAACCTTATCCATTTTCATCACTTCCTCCAACAACCCTTCTATTTGCTCTTTAAGCTCTACTTGATATTGGGCTTGCAGCGGTCTTTTAAACCATGCTTCCATTAAGGTTCTATATTCGCCATGTACGGGCGGGTCTACTTCAAATGGAATTTGACGCGTCTCTCTAATATTTACTTCTGAGGGCACCACAATACGCCCAGGAGTTGCTCCAGACTGAAAAGTTTTATAATTATGAGCCGTTTTACGAACATCCTTATGTCGCAAAAGCATCATAACATCATCATCTTGGTCTTGTACTTCTCCAAATCCTTTTGTTTTTCTAGCCTCTTCAAACGGATCGGGAAAAACACTTGCATTTTGTTTTTTCATATTTCAAATTTGGTTATTGAAGAAAAGTAAGGTTTCAGCAATATTATTTTGCCAATATTCCCAACTGTGCTCGCCTTTTTTAATAAAGAAGCTATGGGGTATTTCGTTATCTAAAAGCTGTTGATGTAATACTTGATTGGATTTAAAAAGTGTGTCTTTTTCGCCACAATCAAACCTAAAAGGTCTTAGGCTTTCTTTATTTGCCAGTATGATGTCAATAACATTTTCTTCCGATAGCACGGCTTCTTTCAGCGAATCCATATTTTCTATAAACTCAGCCATTTGGTCAAAGCGAGTAATAGAACTCAAACCACTAAATGCTTTAAAAATTTGGGGATATTTAGCTCCTAAACGCAAGGCTCCAAAACCTCCCATAGACAAACCCGCAATAAAAACAGGTGAAAGGTCATCTACTTCTTCGTAATTTTCTTTTACTAAGTCAATGACGTCTTTGGCTATCCATTTTTCATAATCAGCCGTTTTATGTTCCAAATATCCACTGCCATCTTGGAAAAGACCATCAGAAGGCATCATTAGCATCATGGGCTGGACTTGCTTTTGGCTTATCAATTCTTGGAGTGTTTCATGGACTTTAGCACTAAGCGACCACGCCCAATGACTCCCATAAACACCATGAAGCAATACCACTAGGGGCATACTTTTAAAATCTCCTTCAGGCTTAAAAACTGTTACATCAGCACGGTGTCCTAAAGCAGGACTTTTAACCGTAAAACAGTCGAATTGGTCTATTCTGGCTCTTTCTGTGGTAAAAAACTTTTTCATAAATTATTCAAAAACGATTACGCCTTTGGCATTTTTACCCGCCAACATATCCTCAAAAGCCATTGGTAAATCTTCCAAACTATAAGTTCTTGTCACCATTTCATCTAACATTAATTTACCAGATTTATAAAGCTCAATAATTTGAGGAAAATCTATTTGCGGACGTGCTTTACCATAGAGCGGATTGATATATATTTTATCCCACTCAAATAGACTCATGTCTACCATTATTTCTTGCTCTATTCCGCTTACCTGCACAGCAGTACCTGCATTACGAACCATGGCTAGGGGTGCCGCTCCCAGAGCTGGAATGGCAGTACACTCAAAAGCGTAATCTGCCCCGCGGCCATTGCAAAGCTCCTTTATCTCCTTTGCTGCTTGGCTTAAATCCTTGTCTTCTTTCTTTGCCAAAAGAATATGCGTAGCTCCAAACTGCTCTGCCAACTTTAACCTTTCTGGATTAATATCTATGGCTATTATTTTGGCAGCTCCGCTCACTTTTGCCCCTTGAATCACATTTAAACCCACACCGCCTGTCCCTATCACCACCACGCTGCTACCTGCTTTTACTTTGGCGGCATTGGTAACAGAACCAAATCCCGTCATCACGCCACAGCTTACTATGGCAGCACTTGGAAATGGCACATCGGCATCTACTTTTACGCAGGCTGCTTCACGCACCAAAGTGTATTCGCTCATGGTGCCTAAACCAAAAGCATGTTCTATGGGTAGATTATTATAAGTGGTACTTTCTAAGCTTGCGTGTCCTCCAGAAACGGTATTTCCAGCTGTTACCGCAGAGTTTTTCTCACAAATATGTTGGTTTCCTTCCTGACATTGAAAACACTCATAACATGGAATGGCCCAGTTTAAAATCACAGCATCTCCTATTGCTAAACCCTTCACCTCAGGGCCAAGGGATTCCACAATTCCTGCACCCTCATGACCCATTACTATAGGTTTACCCCAATTAATGGAGTCCCAGTCTGTGTGGCAAATGCCTGCGGCCTTCATTCTAACTAAAACCTCATCGCCTTTAGGCTTATCAATTTTAATTTCTTCGATGCTATAATTCCCGTCGCCTTTGGCAATTGCCGCTTTTACTGTTTTCATTTCAATATTGATTGTTTAAAAATCATTAAACAAAATTCTCAAAATTCCGCTTTTAATATTTGTCACTTCTTTCCAATTAATTGTCCTATATTGTCATATATATCATTTCATTAGCAAATAGAAGTCAAATGAAGGCAGTTTATGAACATATCAACCCTGGAGTTCGTCATTCTGTGACGTACAGACTTTTTGAGCTTCCTGCCTTTGATTCCCCTTTCCATTATCATCCTGAATATGAATTAACCTACATTATTAAAGGGGATGGTTTACGCTATGTCGGCTCACAAATAGAAGAATTTCAAGCGGGCGAACTCATACTCCTTGGCCCAAATCTTCCTCATTGTTGGATAAACCGTGAACTCCCCGAAGGTGAAGCGGTAAAAGCATTTGTAATTCAATTTCATCCCGATATTCTAGAAAATTCATGGATAGGACTTCCTGAATTTGATGGTATAAAACAACTCCTAAACAGTTCTAAGCAAGGCCTGACTTTTAAAAACATTTCTTATGAAAAGTATTTAGATCAATTAACCAGCTTAAAACCAGCAGGACAGTTTTTGAAGCTTTTGGAAATCCTCCTGGAACTCTCAGAAAGTGAAAAATCAAATTTGCTTTATCATATAGATAGCGAAAACAAAGATCAGCATAGGTTTCAAGAAGTTTTCTCGCATATCATCACCCATTTCAGAGAAAATATAAGCCTTGACGAAATAGCTGAAATAGCCATGCTGAGCCCCACCTCATTTTGTAGGTACTTCAAAAAAATAACAGGAAAAACCCTGGTTGAAATCATTTTAGACTACAGATTAAAAGCTGCAGCCCAATTACTGCTTCGTACCAATAAACGTATTGGTGAAATTGCCTTTGAATCAGGTTTTGAAGACATTCCATATTTCAACAGAACTTTCAAAAAATGGAAAGGAATAAGTCCTGGCGAATTCCGTAAAGCTTCTCATTAATACACGTGGAAAACGACGGCTTTAAACTATTAAGCAATTCACCCATCATCATTATTTACCTAAAAAAGCGAGTGCTTTCATAAATAGGACTGAACAGTTCAATTATTGCTCAGAAGAAGTTTCTAACTACCACTATAGCTTTCCACCATTAAAATTAAGCTAGAGAGCTCCTTTTCTGCCAATATCCGACAATCTACCATAACAACTTCGCATCCAAAAGAAGGCACTCTCCGAATAAAACTATTTGGAGATAATATAGTATTATGTTTTGCTAGATTTTAAAATATGATTGCTTTTTCCACTGTCTACCTTTGAAGAGTTATTAAAACTCTCAAAAAATAAAGCAAATCATAACATTAGCCATGAACAAGTTAAGTCTCTTAACATTTCTTTTTCTTCATCTATTAGCTACTAATATTATGGCACAGAAAGAGAAAATCAAACCAAACATTATTGTGATTTTAACAGACGACCAAGGCTGGGCGGATGTTGGATTCAATGGCTGTACAGACATACCAACGCCAAACTTAGACAGGCTCGCTAAACAGGGTGTAATTTTCAGCAATGGCTATGTTTCTCACCCCTACTGTAGCCCTTCTAGAGCTGGGCTTTTAACAGGAAGATATCAGGCTCGTTTTGGACACGATTGTAACATGCCATACCAGCAAGAAAACGATGCCACTGTAGGTACGCCCCTTTCTGAAGAAATGATACCAGAGGCACTTAAACCTTTAGGATATAGAACAGCTGCTATAGGTAAATGGCATTTAGGAGACCATCCAGACCTCCATCCCACGGCTCAAGGATTTGACCATTGGTTTGGTTTCCCTGGTGGTGGAATGAACTATTGGGGAATTGCGAAAGACCCACTACAAACCATCTACAGAAATGGAATTCCTGTACCAGAAAAAGAACTCACTTATCTGACAGATGATTTTACAAAAGAGGCCATTTCCTTTATGAAAGAAGAGCCTCAAAAACCATTCTTTATATATCTAGCGTATAATGCTCCACATGCCCCAGACCATGTCACATATCAATATTTAGAAAACACAAAACACATAGAATACGCTGGCAGAAACATTTATGCTGCTATGGTAAATGCGGTGGATGCCGGAGTGGGAAGAATAGATTCGACCCTGATAGCCAATGGGCAGAAAGAGAATACCATCATCGTTTTTTTAAGCGATAATGGCGGCAGAATAGAACATGCCGATAACCGACCATACCGTGGCCATAAGGGAATGTTATTCGAAGGCGGAATTAAGGTTCCTTTTTTCATCACTTACCCCAAAGAACTTTCTGGAAATCAGACCTACCCTGAAATCGTCAGTTCATTAGACTTATTCCCAACATTCTTAAATGCCGCAGGAGGAAATGCCAAGCAAGAAAAGCAGCTAGACGGTGTAAATCTGATGCCTTTTTTGAAATACAAAACCCCGTCTAAACCACATGATGAACTGTTCTGGAGGTCGGTTGGTGGTTTTGAATATGCCGTAAGAAAAGGCAACTACAAACTTTATAAAAGTGCCTATAAAGAAAAAACAATGCTTTTCGATTTAAGTACAGACCCATGGGAAAAGCAAGATATTTCTGACACCAACGCTGCCATCATTGCCAATCTAGAAAGTGACTATAAGGTTTGGGATGCTCAAAACATACCGCCACAGTGGTTTGACCCTCATGCTGAAAACGTCATAAAAGAAGAGAAAAAATTACAAGCAGAACTTCAAAAGGCACAAAACAATAAATGATGAAATACTTCAAACTTAGGGGCCTACTTATT
This sequence comes from Arcticibacterium sp., assembly GCF_055134445.1. Classification (NCBI taxonomy): domain Bacteria; kingdom Pseudomonadati; phylum Bacteroidota; class Cytophagia; order Cytophagales; family Leadbetterellaceae; genus Arcticibacterium; species Arcticibacterium sp. The sequence goes on along the minus strand of NZ_JBSRVI010000126.1, from coordinate 20,399 downwards.
CTTTTCACTTTAACTTTCTTGGGAGCTAACGCTAAAGATTTCAATGTCATGGACTTTGGGGCAAAAGCCAATGGCATAAACAAAGACACCAAAGCCGTGCAAGCTGCCATAGACGCATGCACTCAAGCAGGGGGCGGAACAGTACTGATTCCTTCTGGAAAAACGGTGATGATTGGAACCATTTATCTGAAGGACTTTGTAACACTTAGCATAGAAAACGGTGCTACACTTTTGGGCAGCCCAGACATAAACGACTACACCACAGACACCCACAAAAACAGATATAAAAATGAACCACACATGGATCGCTGTCTGATTTTTGCAGAGAATGTCAAAAATTTCAGACTAGAAGGAAATGGCACCATTGACGGAAACGGCTATGTCAAAAACTTCACCAATAAAATTGGGCGTCCGATGCTCATTCGGTTTCTTAATTGTGAAAATATTCAAATTCGTGATTTAACCATTATCAATCCCGCCTCATGGACCTCCGCTTGGTTGTTTTGTAATAATATTTCGGTTTCTGGAATACACATAAAAAGTAGGGTAAATAATAATGGTGATGGACTCGATTTTGACGGTTGCACCAATGTGCGGGTTTCAAACAGCTCTTTTGACACCAGCGACGACTCCATTTGTTTACAAACTTCGCGTGCCGACAAACCATGTAAAGATATCGTAGTGACCAATTGCACTTTTACCAGTAAATGGGCGGGCTTGCGTATCGGATTGTCTTCAAGAGGCGATTTTGAATCTGTGACGGTGAGCAATTGCACTTTTCATGACATAGATGACTCTGGTCTAAAAATACAGATGAACGAAGGCGGAGAAATGAAAAATATGATCTTTTCTAACCTCATTATGAAAAATGTCCCGCGACCTATTTTTATGACTTTTTGCCAACAAAGAGCAGGTGTAGAATCCCCAATGGAGCTTTTTCCTATGAAGGCCATGCACCACTTCAACTTCAATAATTTCATCATAGACAACAGTGAATTAGACAAAAATTCGGGCATCATCATAACCGGAATGCCAGGACATGACATTGGCGACATCGTGCTGAACAACATACAAATGACAGTGGCAGGAGGCGGCTCGAAAGCCGATGCTTCCAAAACAAATATTAATGAATTTACACCTGAAGTATTGGGCAACTGGTGGCCAGAATTTACGCTGATTGGCACTTTGCCAGCCTTTGGAATTTATGCCCGTCACGTTAAAAACCTTCGTATAAATGGGTTTTATATTGAAACCAAAAGCGATGACCAAAGATACCCAATTGTGCTGGACGATGTAAAAAGCGGCACTTTCCATGAATCACAAAGCAATCAGGAATTCATTAAAGAAACCACCATTCTCAGAAAATAAATAGCCATGAAAAAAACATTAAACATATTACAATTCATCGTTCTATTGGGCATTTCATTAAGTGCTTACACTCAAAAGCCTAATGTCATAGTAATTTACACTGACGACAACCGCTATACCGGTGTTCATGCTCTTGGAGGACAAGATGTTAAAACACCTGCTTTGGATGAGCTTGTAGAAAATGGTGTTTCGTTTTCTAATGCCTACCTCATGGGTGCTTTTCACGGAGCGACCTGTGCACCCAGCCGTGCCATGTTACATACAGGTAGAAATTTATTTGAACTTCAGGGACAAGGATTTTCAATTCCCGAAGAGCATAAAACATTAGGAGAAACCTTAAGAAAGGAAGGATACTATTCGCATATCATAGGCAAATGGCATCAAGACAAAGAATCATTGGTTCGCTCATTTAACAGTGGTTCTAAAATAATGGGAATAGGACTTTATCTGGTTGATCATTTCAGAATGCCACTGTGGGAGTTTGATAGAGACCCTTCGCAACTAGAACCCGAAAATGCTTTTTTGCTCAAATATGACAAATTGAAAAACATTACGAAAGTGCCTTTTGACAAGGCCATGAAAAAAGGACCAATTGCTAATGAAGATGAAGGACCACATACTTCCGAAGTATTTGCGACGGAAGCCGCTAAGTTTTTGAAAGAATATAACAAAGACGCCCCCTTCTTCATGTATCTAGCCTTCCATGCACCACATGACCCAAGACAGGCACCTCAAAAATACAGAGACCTATATCCTATAGATAAAATGCAGCTAACGCCCTCCTATCTATCCGTTCATCCTTTCGATAATGGTGACATGATTTTAAGAGACGAAGCACTTGCTCCTTGGCCTAGAACTGAAGCTATCGCGAAGCAACAACTCGCTGACTATTATGCCATTACCACGCATCTAGACGACCAAATAGCTAGGGTAGTTACCGCATTAAAAGCGTCAGGGAAGTACGAAAACACGATTATTGTTTTCGCAGGAGACAGCGGATTGGCCGTAGGAAACCACGGATTGATGGGAAAACAAAACCTATATAACGAAGACGGAATTCACATTCCATTGATATTTTCAGGTGGTGCAATTAAGCAAAAAGGAATAAAAACAAATGCCCTGGCTTATAACTTTGACATCTACCCAACCATCTGTGATTTACTAAAAATAAGCACTCCAAATTCTGTTTCAGGCAAAAGCCTTTTGCCCATAATTAACAACCCCAAACAAGAAAATAGAGAGCACCAATACTTTGCTTACAAACAGTTTCAAGAGCTTATCGCAAAGGGGACTACAAATTAATAGAATATGTAAATGCGAAACACTTGGACAAGGAAAACGGCGAAGTAGTACGAGGATCACGCGTAACACAATTGTACAATATCAAGAACGACCCCTGGGAAGTTAACAACCTCGCATTTATGGAAGAAAATCTAAGCTTAGTTAAAACGCTACAAAACGAGATGCAAACAGAAGCAAAAAAACTAGGTGATTATAAGACCATTAGAGAAGGTGAACAATACAGCTTTTGGGATTTTTATTAAAAAAAAGAAGTGAATTCAACCTTTCATAATCCTAAAGTAAAAACCTAATCTTCAACACCCTGAACTTATGAAATTGACACCAAAACTAGTTTTATATATTTTCTTATTGGCACAATTTGCTTGTACCACTGAAGAAAATACAACGACTGAAATACAACAAGTTTTTCCTCACAAAATGCCTGAAGAAAAGCCAACATTCGCTATGAGTGCTGCCACCGAGCGGATGTTTGATTATCCGGCCACACGAGTACATGACAATGAATTATTTTCACAATTTAAGTACACCAAACTGAAGGGTCTAGATTATCATAATGGCGATGGTACTATTTCCCGACGAGATCCTTCTAGACCAATATTAGTGGATGGTAAGTATTATATCTATTACACCAAAAGAGATACTAAAGTACCTCCAATAGGCGTAAATAGCGTTAACGAGGCCACCGATGAAATACCATCTACCGATTGGGATTTATGTGAGATTTGGTATGCAACAAGTGTAGATGGCATCACTTGGGAAGAAAAAGGAATGGCTATTCCTCGACCAGCCAAACCAAAATCAGGATGGAGATCCGTTGCAACACCAGATGTGCTAGTTTGGAAAGGCAAATATTATCTCTATTACCAAGCATTTAATGAACCAAGCGGCCTCAAAGGTGATTGGTGTCCAGTTTCTGTTTCTTATGCCGACTCTCCAGATGGTCCCTGGATTCATGGCGGAGACGAAATAATTCCGTTCGGAAAAAAAGGGGAATGGGATCAAGATGCCACACATGATCCTCAACCTATCGTTTACAACGACAAGATTTACATGTACTATAAAGCAGCATATAATAAATGGCCTAAACTTCGAGACAAATATGCCGTTGCACATGGTTTGGTTACAGCTGACAATCCGCTGGGACCATTTATAAAGCATCCCTTAAACCCTGTTTTAACTTCGGGTCATGAGACCACCTATTTCCCGTTCAAAGGCGGCGTTGCTGCACTTGCCATAAAAGATGGCAATGAAAGAGAAACCATGCAATACTCCGAAGATGGCGTAAACTTTAAAATCGCATCAGTTCTGTCACTTACACCTACAGCAGCTGCCCCTTTTACTCCCGATGCTTTCACCAATACAAAGGATGGGCGAGGAGTCACATGGGGCTTATGTCATTTCATAAACGCAGGGGAACCTGGCAAACAACACTCCATTATAGCAAGATTTGATTGTGATTTAAGTCTTGATGATAATGATCCATTTTTTAAGAATACTGGCGTTTGGCATAAGCCCGATGTCTACTTTGATCAGGGAATGGGTTCGCATCAGCGGTCGAACTAAATGACTCCCTTATTACATCTGCACTCAAACTATAAAGCATTAAGTATAAACTAGACAAGAATGAAAATAAACGAATCTAAAAATAGCGTAAAAAAGTACATCATTGGTCTTCTGCTCTTTACCACATTTGCTAGCATAGCTCAAAATGACCTACCACAAGTGGCTTTTGCCAATAGTCAAATAGCTATTTACAACAAGTCATTGGGATATCAATTCGAATATATTTTGGACAGTGAAAACCTCATAGAGCAGGCTTACAAAATCGCTGTCGATAACAAAAATGTAAAGATATTTGGTGGTGACGCTCGTGGACTCCTATATGGCGGACTAGAAGCTGCTGAGCAATTAGAGCTTTATCAAAAACTAAGTCCAGCTGAGGGAAAACCTTTCCAAAAACAACGTGGCGTAAAATTCAATATTCCTTTAGACGCCCGAACCCCAAGTTATGACGATACGGGTGATGCGGCTCAAAATAACATTCTTGAAATGTGGAATTGGAATTTTTGGTCTGAATACCTCGACAAAATGGCTATCAACCGCTACAACGTGATTACATTTTGGAATCCGCACCCATTTCCTTCAATGATTAAATCAGAAAAATATCCTGATGTAGCCCTGGACGATGTCTTTGTAACCACCTTAAAACCAATTGGTATTGAAAATGAATGGGCTGAGCCGCAACTCGTCAGCAGTAATGTTTTAGAAAATTTAAAACTGGTCAAAAAAATAAGCATTGATGATAAGATTGCCTTTTGGCAAAAACTCATGCAATACGCGAATGACCGAGGAATAGATGTCTATTTTATCACTTGGAATATTTGCCCAAACAGTGTAGCCAAAGCAGTAAAGCCTTTTTACAGAACTTATAATATCAAACTCTGGGACGAGCCACTAGGTAAACATGGTATTAGCCATCAAATAAATAACCAAGCGGGTATTGATTATCAGAGAGACGCAGTAAAAGAGTTTTTACTAACCTATCCATTACTTAAAGGAATAGGCGTAACTGCTGGTGAACACATGAATCAAGACACTTTGGGCTGGAACCGTGAACGCTGGCTTTGGGAAACTTATGGTGAAGGCATTTTGGATGCTAAAAAAATGCAACCAGAGCGGAAAGTGAATTTTATTCATCGCGTATGGAATTCCAATATGGATTTGATTATGAAATATTGGGACCAATATCCCGATAATTTCGATGTCAGTTTCAAATATGCCAAAGCACGACTTTTTTCATCTCCAGACATTCCATTTGCAGACGAGCATGTGGAGCAAATGAAAAAGTACGGCCTAAAGTCTTGGTGGAATTTACGAAACGATGACATTTTTGTCTTTAGGTGGGGAAACCCAGAGTACGTGAGACAATTCATTAAAAACTTTCCACCTGAGAATACAACCGGTTATTATGTCGGCTCCGATGGATATGTTTGGGGCAAAGAGTTTATTAGCAAGCATGAAGAACTGAGTGGAGAACTTGAAATCAATAAGCATTGGTACAATTTCATGCTTTGGGGAAGGCTAGGTTATGATAACGAACTAAGCGATACCTTTTTTAAAAGTAAAATAGCCAAAAGACATGCTAATCTACCATCAACTGAACTGTATGAAACATGGAAAACCGCTTCTAAAATAATACCATTGGTAAACGTGTTTCATTGGCGAGATTGGGACTTTATGTTTAGTGCTGAATCTGGATTAGGAAAAGCCGATACCGCATCGTTTAGGACGGTTATAGACTTTATGAATAATCCTACCATGCTTGGGCAAAACATCCAAAGCCCAATGGAATACGCCAAAAGCGAAAAAAACATTGGCAAGACTCCTTTTTCAGTTGCAGCTGATTTACACAACTGGGCTGATGCTACCCTAAAAAGTGTAGCTTTTCTTAAACTTAAGGCCAAAACAACAGAAGAGAAAGTGCTTTTAGATGACTTATCCTCTATGGCACTTTTAGGGAAATATTATGCTGAAAAGATAAAATCCGCTACATATTTGGCTGTATATGCCATTCAAAAAACAGAAAAAAACAAAACTAAAGCCATAAAAGAAGCTACTGCAGCACTAGGATATTGGAACCTATATGCAGAGCTAAGTTCCTCTAATTATAAACCTCAAATGATGGCTCGAACTAACCTCATGGATTGGAAGAAAATAAGTGAGGATGTAGCTAAAGACATTGATTTGGTCAAAGAATTTTAACTGAATTTATTAATACCCAACCTTAAAAATGAAAAATAAATTAATTGCATTGGCATTTTGTCTCACATTAGTGAGTTCATTAATGGCTCAAGAGAAATTTGAGCCTATACTAGAGTCCTTTGAAAAAAACTACCAGTTCCCTGAATGGTTTAAAGACGCCAAATTTGGTATTTGGGCACACTGGGGACCACAGGCTGTACCACGAGAAGGCGACTGGTATGCCAGAAAAATGTATCAAAACAGAATTCATAATAGAAAGAAAGATACTTATTTAGACACTCCCGAAAGAGTCTATTCATTGCACCAAAAACGATACGGTCATCCTTCAGAATTTGGTTTTAAAGATATCATTCCGCTTTGGAAAGCAGAACGCTTCGACCCTGAAGCGTTAATGAAATTATACAAAAGAGTGGGAGCTAAATACTTTGTGAGTATGGGAACCCACCACGACAACTTCTTTCTTTGGGATTCTAAAATACATCGATGGAATTCCGTAGAAATGGGCCCTAAAAAAGACATAGTAGGTTTATTTCAGGCCGCAGCAAAAAAAGAAGGCTTGCGTTTTGGCATTTCAGAACACTTAGGAGCCAGTTATACTTGGTATCAGCCAAGTCATGGAGCTGATAGAGACGGCCCTTATGCCGGTGTACCATACGATGGAGCCAATCCAGAATTCCAAGATTTGTATCACCCAAAGACAGACTCTACGGACAAAGATTGGTTGACAAACAATCTTGCAAATCAACAAAATTGGCTTGCGAGCATTAATGAAGTAGTAGACATGTATCACCCTGATTTACTGTATTCTGATAGCGAATTACCTTTTGGGCAAATAGGAAGGGAAATGTTAGCCAATTTTTACAATGGAAACATAGCCCATAACAACGGAAAACTTGAAGCTGTGTATAACTGCAAACATGGTGACCCCAACCCAATGTAGGTAAAAGACATTGAAAGAGGAAAAGCCGAAGGCATTAGCCCCTATCCATGGCAAACCGACACTTCAATAGGTGATTGGTTTTATAAAACTGGGCAAGCCTATAAGTCAGGCAAAGACGTGGTGCAAATGTTAGTTGACATTGTAAGTAAAAACGGAAATCTACTGCTGAATGTAGTTCAAACTCCAGAAGGAGATTTGGAGCCAGACGTTTTAAATATTTTAGAAGAAATAGCAGAATGGACCAATATCAACGGTGAAGGAATCTATGGCTCACGCCCTTGGAAAGTATTTGGTGAGGGGCCTGCAATGACGAAAAAAGCAGCAAAAGGCCTTCATGAAGGAATCAGTGATGTCAACAATATTCCTTTTACACAAGATGACTTTCGATTTACTTCAAAAGAAAACAGCATATATGTGTTCTGTTTGGCACAGCCAAAATCCGACATCAAAATTGTGTCTTTGGCCAAAGGCTCTTCACTTTTAGATAGAAAAATTACCGCTGTGGAGATTCTAGGCGTAAAAAGCAAAGTAAAATGGAAGCAAACCGCTGAAGGTTTAATCATTACAAAACCAGTCAATTTGCCACTTTCGCATGCTACCACCATTAAAGTGGATTTGAAATAAGAAATAAGGGGTCAATTTTAGAACGAGATTGACCCCTTATTTTAAAAAACTAAACCGGATTATTTTCTAATTCTATTGACGAATAAAGATGAAAAGAATAGCACTCGTCTTCATGATAGGAAGTGTAATAGTGACTTTCAAAATAACTAAAGCACTAGGCCAAGGTGGGTTTCCGTACATACTACCTAAAGAAAAGCCCAACAGAGAAATGAGTGCTGCCATGGATCGTATTTACGACAATTATCCCGCACCAAAACCAGAAGACAACGAACTCTTTAGTCAATTCAAATACACCGAAATTAAAGGCCTTGACTACCACAATGAAGACGGAACCATTACTCGCAGAGATCCTTCCAAAGTGATTTTTGCCAACGGTAAATACTATGTTTGGTACACACACAGAAGCACACTCGTACCACCTCAAGGTGCCGAAAAATCAAGTGATATCATTCCTTCTTCTGACTGGGATTTGGCAGAAATTTGGTTCGCCACATCCACAGATGGCTTTACATGGAAAGAAGAGGGAGTTGCCGTAAAAAGACCAGAAAAACCACTGGTAGGATGGCGTTCTGTAACCACACCAGACATTTTGGAATGGAAAGGAAAGTATTATTTATATTATCAAGGATTTATGGAAGCCAGCGGAAAACGAGGAGACGACTGCCCAGTGGCTGTTTCTTATGCCGACTCCCCAGATGGACCATGGACTGCATATAATAAAATAGTAATACCTAACGGTGCTGAAAATGAATGGGACCATTTCTCCATACACGACCCCTACCCGTTAGTGCATAATGGCAAAATATATCTGTATTATAAATCTGATTTTGACAGAAACCCGAATTGGGTAAGAATGCAGGGTTTAGCCACATCAGATAATCCCTTAGGACCATTTACCAAAAATGCTCTAAATCCAGTAATTACCTCCGGTCATGAAACATCTTTATTTCCTTTCAAAGAAGGTATTGCAGCATTGGTTTATAAAGATGGTAACGAACATAATACCATTCAATACGCTAAAGACGGGGTAAACTTTAACATAGCTGCCATTACCGAACTCATGCCCTATGCAGCAGCACCCTATATTCCAGATGCTTTTACAGACACCAAAGATGGACGTGGCATTACTTGGGGTTTGGCTCACTTTATAAACCAAGGTGGTAAAGAAAACCTCCATGCTGTCTTAGTAAGATTCGATTGTGATTTGAGTCAAGATTTACATGATGAGCAGATGAAAGAGCACCGTGTAAATCATAAACCTGATGTATTTTACAGACAAGGATTAAGCAGTAAGCAATTGGAAAGGGTTGCAACTGAAAATGCTAAACTTAGGAATGAAAAGTAGCCATTTCTAGGCCCGATGCAAGATTGATCAACTCAAATTCATTTAAACGACCTTTGAGCGTGTTTAACTTAGAGCTATAGCTGTAATATTTTATATTTAACAAACAAGAGCCTTTGTACCCATTGAAAGAAACTAAAACCCTATGAAAAAGAAACTAATGAATTGCATTAACAAAGCTGGCACCTTTTGCAGCTTGATTTTCATTTCCCTTCTGAGCTGCTCATCCTTTTTAGGTTTTGCACAGGAGCCCACCGTTGATAAAATGCCAAACATTGTCTTAATCATGGCTGACGATCTAGGGAAAGAAGCCTTAGGAGCATATGGAGGGACCTCTTACAGAACTCCGGTTTTAGACAAAATAGCTTCTGAAGGGGCACTTTTTAACCATGCCTATGCCTACCCTTTGTGCACACCCACCAGAGTGAGCTTAATGACGGGTAAATACAATTTTAGAAATTGGCAGGCATTCGGAATTTTAGACCCTGATGAAAAGACGATTGGCCATCTAATGCAAGAGCAAGGCTACAAAACTTGTATAGCAGGAAAATGGCAATTGCAGAGTTACGATCCTCCAGGATTTCCTGGCTCAGACCTAAGAAGAGGTAAAGGCATGACCATAGAGCAAGCGGGTTTTGACGAATACGCCATGTATCACACCGCACATACAGAAGACAAAGGAAGCCGATATGCCGACCCTATGATTTATAGCGATGGCCGCTTTTTACAAGACACGCACAATCAATACGGACCAGACCTATTCGTCAATTTCATCAATGACTTTATGGAAAAGAATGTGGATCAGCCATTCTTTGTTTATTACCCTATGGCCCTCACGCATCCCCCATTTAATATAACGCCAGATAGTAAAACATGGGATAATGCCAGCAAAAGACTTTTAGAAGATAAAGCAAACTTTGGCGACATGGTGGAATACGCCGATAAGCTGGTAGGCAAAATCATAACACAATTAGAAGACCTAGGCATTAGAGACAACACATTGCTCGTATTTTATACAGATAATGGTACTCATCAAAGTATTATTTCTATGAAAGGGGCAAAAGCCGTACAAGGAGCTAAAGGAGAAATGATTGACAATGGCACTAGAGTACCTTTAATTCTTAACTGGCCAGGAAAAATTCAAAGTCAAACGTCTGAGCAAATGGTGGCTCCGAGTGATTTCATCCCAAGCATTTTTGATGTCATTGGCAGAAATATGCCAAAAGATTTCTACACAGACGGCAGTAGTTTTTGGCCTGAAGTTTTAAATAAGAAGAAAGATACTAACAGAAGAGACTGGGTTCTAATAGACCATAATCCAAGACCCGGATGGGACAAAGAAAGCATTATGCCGTCCAGATTTGTAAAAGGCAAACGCTATAAGCTTTATGATGACGACCGATTTTATGATATAGAAAATGATGAATTGGAGCAAAACAAACTTGCCAACCTTTCCTCAGACAAGCTAAAAATCAAAAAGCAGTATAGTGAAATTTTAGATTCACTAAGGGCTTATCGGACTTTTGGAGAGCTTAAGGTTTTTGACCCTAGTTTTTATAAAACTGTACCTGCCCATACCAAAACAGAAGTTTTAGGCGAAGGGTTCTCCTGGATAGAAGGACCCGTTTGGGTAGAAGAAAAGCAAGCTTTATTGTTTTCAGACGTACCAAGAAATGTCATTTATAAATGGACAGAAAGCAAAGGCATAGAATTGTTTCTAGAAAAGTCTGGCTATACAGGCTCAAAAAAAGGTACAGGCAGTAATGGGCTTGCTGTAGATAATAATGGTCAGCTACTTATTTGTAGAGATGGCGATAGGGAAATTGCTCGTCTGGCCAGTTCCTACGACTTTCCTGTTCCAGTTTTTCAGACTTTGATAGATAATTACCGAGGGAAGCGTCTAAATAGCCCAAATGATTTGATAGTAGACAAAAAAGGAAATATCTATTTTACTGACCCTCCTTACGGCATGGATCCTGATATAAAGCCAGATTTAGATTTCTTTGGTGTTTATAGATTAAACGTAGACGGAACAGTGGATCTCCTTGTTGAAAACTTGAGTAGACCTAACGGCCTTGGGCTTTCACCAGATGAAAGTAAGCTCTATGTGGCCAATTCGGCCAATGCACAGTTTATGGTTTATGACTTAGAAAAAGGAAGCTTTCCCATGAAAGGGAAGCTGTTTTTTGATGCTAAAAAATTAGTGGATGAAAGTCTAAGTAAGCAACAACCAGACGGCTTGGACATAAACAAAGAAGGAATTATTTTTCTTGCTGGGCCAGATGGAGTTTTGATAATTGACCCTTCTGGAAAACATCTAGGTACTATTTATACAGGAAAAAAGACCTCTAATTGTGTTTTGTCTCATGACGAGAAAACACTCTACGTCACCTGTGATGATTATATTTTAAGGGTGGTTTTGGGATATGCATACAAACAGAAATAATCCCAATCCATGAAATACATTTTTCATAAAAACAGTTGACCAATTTTCCTTAATGAAAATCAAATGCCACATTTTAATATTTTTGTATCACATGTCAATAAAAGTTTCGCCAAATTGACTCAAAAATTCAACCCAAGAATGAGAAAAATACTATTTCTTTTACTGTTCTGTCCATTTTTTGCAGACGCACAAAAACATACCACGCTATTCATTGAAACCGAAAGCTTTCACAACAAAGGTGGTTGGGTTATTGACCAACAATTTATGGATGTCATGGGCTCTTCATTTCTTATGGCTCATGGCATGGGCATACCCGTAGCAGATGCTTCTACCAAAGTTACCTTTCCTAAAAAAGGAACTTACCATGTATATGTACGCACTAGAAACTGGTCTTCTCAATGGTCACAAGCCGATGCGGCAGGGCAGTTTCAGTTAGCTATTGATGGCAAACCTTTGGCTAAAATTTATGGTAATGAACATGCCAACTGGGCATGGACGGATGGAGGAGAAGTAAGTATATCTAATCAGGAGATAACACTTTCACTGAAAGACTTAACAGGTTTTAACGGTCGCTGCGACGCCATCATTTTCACAAATGACCCTCAGTTCAAACCTATTGAAGACGTAAAGAAACTAAGTACTTTCAGAAATAATTACTTCGGGTTTGACAGCAATCCACGAGATGCAGGAGAATTTGATTTCGTAGTGGTGGGTGGCGGAATGGCGGGTACTTGTGCTGCTATATCAGCCGCAAGAAATGGAGTTAAAGTAGCCTTAATTCAAAACAGACCTCTACTTGGTGGCAATAATAGCTCAGAAGTTCGTGTGCATTTAGGAGGTAGAATAAACCTAGAGCCCTACCCTGCTTTAGGGAATTTGGTTAACGAAATTGGTCCAGATGAGGGTGGAAATGCCCAACCCAAAAACTACTATGAAGATGACAAAAAACTAAACGCGGTTTTAAACGAGCCCAACATTTCACTTTTCTTAAATCATCATGCTAATAAAGTAGAAACCGAAAACGGTACTATCAAAAGAGTATTTGCAACCAATATTGAAACAGGTGAGAAAGTAATTTTCAAAGCACCGCTTTTTGCTGATTGTACAGGAGATGGCACCATTGGCCTTTTGGCAGGAGCAGAATTTATGACAGGCAGAGAAAGCAAATCAGTTTATAATGAACCTACCGCACCCGAAGTAGGCGACAACCTGACCATGGGTGCGTCTGTGCAGTGGTTTTCAGAAAAGAAAGACCATGCCGTAACTTTTCCTGAGATTAAGTGGGGAATGGAATGGGACGAAGCAAAATCTGAAGAAATTACGAAAGGTGACTGGGAATGGGAAACAGGAATGGGTCTTGATATGACCTTAGACTTTGAGCAAATTAGAGATTACGGCATGTTGGCAGTATATTCTAACTGGTCTTATCTTAAAAACAAATCTGTCAACAAAGACAAATTCCAGAATGAAAGCATCCGCTGGGTAGCCTATATTGCTGGTAAACGAGAGTCGGCACGATTAAAAGGAGATTATGTGTTGATAGAACAAGATTTGACGGAACGCCGTGTGTACCCAGATGGCACCGCACCTACCTCATGGACCATTGATTTACATTATCCAGACCCTGAGAATTCAAAATTATTCCCTGGAGCCGCTTTTAAATCCATTGCTAAGCACATCAAAATTTACCCCTACCCTATTCCTTTCCGATGCTTGTATTCGAAAAACATCAATAACCTCATGATGGCTGGTAGAGACATCAGCGTATCGCATGTGGCTTTAGGAACGGTTCGTTTAATGAGAACAGGTGGCATGATGGGCGAGGTTCTTGGTATGGCGGCATCCGTTTGTATAAAAGAAAACACGAATCCTAGAGGCTTATATCAGAAGCATTTTGACCAACTAGAAGCTTTGATGATAAAAGGTGTTGGAAACCCAAATATTCCGGATACTCAAGATTATAACAAAGGCGGTACACTGATGGAAACCCAAAACTAATGAGACTGATTTTTTCCATCTTCTTCTGTCTTTCTTTTTTGATGTATGACCATCAAAAAAGAGTAGATTTTGAGGTCAACATGGAAAATGGCGGCCATTTCAAGGTTATAGCTTTAAAAGACGAACAAGGGCTATTAGATAAATATAGAGCAAACATTGTATCCCCTGTCTGTGAAGATAGGGTCTGCTATGATGTCAACCTCATTTTCAATTGGAACCTTATTGGTGAATTCATGGATTTTGAGATTCTCTCCAGCGAACCTTTAACCAAGTTAGATCACATTCCATTTTCTCCGAAAGACTATCAAAGGCTTCAAGGCATTTTAAAAAACCAAGACCTTAATTTCGTTAAAATCCCTGCCGAAGAATTGGTAGTAAAGTCTGACCAACCGAAACTGGATGGCTACTCAGGAGCTACCAAAGAAACGGTCAAAAAAGAAGTGATAGAAGGGGCACTTTATACTTGTTATACGCTCTGGCATATTGCCAATGGTGCTGTGGTGGACTCCATAAAAAACAATACGAGTTTGGCTTTAAACAAGGAGCTTATTACCAAAATTATAAACCAAAGGAGTCAAACGAATAATTACTTTCTAATCAATCATTTAGACTTTAAATCTTATCAAGAGAATATCGAGGCTATTTTGGGTTTAATGACAGAAAGCAAAGGCTATTTTAGCAAAAATGCTTTTGAAAAAATTCCAGAACCACTTTTTGAATCAAAACCAGTACAGGATTATATCATTGCCAATTATACGGAACTAGATTATTACACCCAAAAGGCCGCTCTTAAAAAGTTAGAAAAAGTGAAGCATCATCCTAAACTAAGCCAGTTTGTGATTGGGCAAATAAGGATTGATAATACCTTTCAGAATCAAAAACTGATAGCCCTAGTCCTTTCTCAAGTAGAGAGAGAAAGTTTCTTGGAACTGGTGGCTAAGCTCAAAAAATATAAAATTCCTGTATCTGATGACAATTTAGTGGAGATTCAAAAAGCAAACGAAGCTTACCTGCTTAACATTTCTGACCTTCAAAAGCTGTAGTAAAACTAAGCTTCCCTACCTGAATTCCTTCAAGCTCTATAGGCTCATGCAATTTTTAGCTAGAGCAGTCCTTTATAAGCAAACTTCTAATGACCGTAAGTCTCAAAAAAAAAGCTACGCAACTGTTTTAAGGCTATCCAGACGTATGTTACTAAAATTTGGAGCAACTTAAAATAGCCTATTGGTCTTTATGAGAGATTTCCATATTTTTGATAAGAACACTAGCTTCTAGGAGGTGAAAAAATGTTTGGTGACGAGTATTACCTATGCCGACCGTGAACCAAATTAGAAGATTGATAAGTATTAACATTTATCTATGACAAAGAATGCATTATCTCAGCAAGAGATCGCTCAATTATTCTCAAATGGGAAATTCGAAGACACTTTTGACTTTTTATCTAAAAATATCGTTTGGAAAATCATCGGTGAATCAGAGATAAAAGGAAAAACCGGTGTGATATCCGCTTGCGAAAAAACATCACAATACTTCAGTTCTGTTGATACTAATTTTGTGACTGAGGCTGTCATTGTCGACAAGAATAGCGTGGTCGTCACAGGCTCTGCAGCGTTTATAAAAGAAGGAAAAAGAATCAATTTCATTTCGGCTTGTGATGTCTACCAGTTTAATGAAGAGAACTTTGTGGAAAATATTTCTTCCTACTGCATTTCTGAAAGAGCTAAAGAAGATTGAAAAATAATTCGCTAATTTAGAATACTAAAATTATGGAATATGACTGACGCTCAATGGATAAAATATGTTCAAGCTATGGAGCAAAATTTTAATCATGCCGTAATTTCTAATAAGATCTGAAATACAAAAATGATGACTAACGATTGGATATTGGTCGACAGCCAGAGCGGCATAATATCTCATGAGAAAGATTTTAAAGTACTAGAAGGGGGTTTATGCTTAAGAAATTTGAGGGTAAATCGTTGTTTTCTTAACACATTTTAATCTCGTAAAATGCTAATTCAACAGTGAAATAATAAGATAACCAAAAAATAAAACTATGAAAAATCAAAATCCAGTCGTTTGGTTCGAAATTTATGTGAATGACATGCAAAGGGCAAAAAAGTTTTACGAGCAGGTGCTCGAGACCACATTAACCGAACTGCCCAATCCCACTGATGATGGCTCAGAAATGTTTGCTTTTCCGATGGATATGAAATCAGAAAATCGAGCTTCTGGCTCATTGGTAAAAATGGAAGGTTTTCCGTCCGGTAACAATAGTATAATTGTTTATTTCATGAGTGAGGATTGTGCCATAGAAGAAGCCCGAGTAGTTAAAGCAGGTGGAAGTATTTTTAAATCAAAAATATCTATTGGGGAATACGGGGCTATGGTTCTAGCGAAAGATACCGAAGGGAATATGTTTGGCATACATTCCATGTCTTAAATAGTATCCTTAAGCTGGAACTCCAAGTGAGTAATGCTAAAATCCGAGAAAATCTTGTTAATGGCAGCATTTAAATGACAGAAATCGATCATATAAACAAGCCATTACCACTTCGTATGAGGCGGTGAAAATAGCAACATTGCACTTCTAGAAAAGGTGCTTCATAAAGATTTAAGAGTTACCAAAAACAGATTCATGGGTACCGCTAGCGTGACTATTCTAGACAAAAAAGAATAACTGAGTAAGATTAAAAGTGGTGACTTCCAAGAACGATAAAAGTAGACCAATGCGGCATCATTGCTTCCGTAAAACGGATGATTCAAAGCACTGAAAATGATTTTGTTCCTATAATTCTCTGGTCTGGGATGACGAAAATAAGAGGAAAATCATTCATAACTAGGCTGTCGGGTATGCAAAAACTAAATACACTGAAAACATTTGTCCAATAATGCATGAGTTCAAAGCTAAAATAGAGCTTATTGGCATTAATCCGTTTGTATTTGTGCCCGAGGACGTCTTAAAAATAATATTCAAACAATCTGGAATGACCAAAGGCCACATTCCTGTTAAAGGCGAAGTCAATCAGAAACCTTATCTCCAAACCTTGGTAAAATATAAAGGTGATTGGCGTCTATATATCAATATGGTCATGCTCAAAAATTCCCCTCAAAGAATCGGTGAGATAATTCATCTAAGTATTCAATTCGATCCTAAAGATAGAAGCATGGAGCCTCATCCATTATTGGTGACTGCCTTGGCAGAAAGTCCGGAAGCTGAAATAGTTTTTGAACATTTGTCCACCTCTAAGCAACAAGAGATAATACGGTATATTTCTCGTTTAAAAACAGAGGAAAGCGTGGTAAAGAATGTGCAGAGAGCCATAAATTTTTTAAACGGGAAAGAAAGATTTTTAGGAAGAGCAAAACCATAAAAATAATCCTCTGAATAGTATTTATCACCAAAATCATAACTTCTTTGACCTTTGTATCATGGATTTTGGATTTTAACACTACCGGATACGATCCATGAACAAGTAAACGATGGTTCGGTGTTTAATGTAGGAGAGCTACCCCTCCATTTACTTGCATGAACACAATAGATTAACCCCTATCTATCAGCGTATTGCTAAATACCACAAAGACATCGACACCGTTGTTATTTGATTTGTGAATACCACGTAATTTTGATAGATATTATTGGAATACAATGGAAATTGTATATCATCGTATTATAAAAATATTCAGTAAAAATAAAAGCTCATAACATTACATAATGAACCCACCTCCCCGTAGGTTTGGGTAATAAAACGCCCTTAATAATCAGCTAAATAAGTAATATCACGCTATAACTATTATTTTATGAAAATAGATTTAGTATATCTCAACGACGTGCATGGTTATTTAGATTTGCATTCAGAATTGTTTTATAATAGCAACGAAGAAATTATAGAATCGGTAGGAGGATATGCACGGATTGCCACGCTTTTAAATGGCATTAGAGAAAACAATAAAAACACCTTATTATTTGACGGAGGCGACACCTTTCATGGCACTTTACCAATAGTCACTTCAAAAGGGCAAGCATTAATCCCAATACTTAATAAACTTCAATTTAATGCTGTGGTAGGTCATTGGGACTTTGGATATGGTCCGGAGCAACTAAAAAAATTGCTTTCCCAACTTAACTATCCCATGCTGGGTTTCAACGTCTATAAGGACGATGGTAGTCTTTTTTTTCAACCCTTTCTTAAAATTGAAATTGAAGACTTGAAAATTGGTATCATCGGTATATGTTCTGATATAGTGGATAAGACCATGCCGAAGCATTTTAGCAAAGGGTTAAAATTTACCAATGGCATTGAAGAGCTACCTTCCTACATAACTCAACTCAGGGATGAAGGGTCAAACTTAATTATGGTACTCTCACACAATGGTTATCCGCAAGACATGTCTATGTTAGAAAAAGTGAGTGGTGTAGACGTTTGTTTAAGTGCCCATACGCATAACCGACTGTATGAACCTTCTATGGTCAATAATACTATTCTGATTCAATGCGGCTGTCATGGTTCATTCCTAGGGCATCTCAAACTAGACATTAAAGATAAATCAATCAAAAGTCATGAATATGAATTAATTAAAGTCGTACCAAGCCTAGTGCCTGATAAAGAGATAGCCGCATTAGTTTCAGATGTTCTTCAACCATACGCTGAAATGAATAAAAATATTGTAGGAGCCACTTCCACCACTTTACACCGGTATAATACCTTAAATTCTTCAATGGATAACTTGTTGTTGTCTGCAGTTAAGTTTGTATCCAATGCTCAAATTGCTTTTTCAAACGGTTGGCGTTATGGTGCTCCCATTGATGCGGGAAATATTTCTGAAATGGACTTATATAACATTATCCCGATGAATCCACCCGTTTCTACCGTTGACCTAAGCGGCAAAGAAATTATAGACCTGTTAGAGGAAAACTTTGAACGTACTTTCTCCTCTGACCCTATGAAACAAATGGGCGGCT
This sequence comes from Arcticibacterium sp., assembly GCF_055134445.1. NCBI lineage: Bacteria > Pseudomonadati > Bacteroidota > Cytophagia > Cytophagales > Leadbetterellaceae > Arcticibacterium > Arcticibacterium sp. The sequence goes on along the minus strand of NZ_JBSRVI010000126.1, from coordinate 1,657 downwards.
ATGTTAAAAGGTGTATTGGATTAAGCGTAAATATTAGAATTGAAAACCCTGCTGGCTATCGCATACAGGAAATATATTTTAATGATAAACACCTTGAGCTAGACAGCTATTATTCTGTAGCTTTTGTAACATCCCAAGGTGTGCCAAATCACTTAGGGAAAAACCGTCAGGAGTTGAAAATTAAGGCCGTGGAAGCCATGATTAGTTTTTTAGATAAACATCCACTGTTTACAAATCAAGTTGGCAATACGTTTAATTTAGTTTAACCCGTTTTATGCATTTGAAAATCGTAGTAAGTTTTAAAATAGAATAAATCAGTCATTTAAACGAGATTAGTAGACGAAACCTTAATAAAAAACAATGTCCTACAGTTTACTAAAACAAAACATCAACAATCTTGTGGAGATGTAAGAAGAAGATATTGACCTTTTTACAAGTTATTTTAAACCTCGAAAACTTCAGAAAAAAGACTTTTTATTGAGACAAGGCAATGTAGCCAAGTTCGAAGGCTTTGTTGTTGAAGGGTGTTTTAGGGTGTTCATTATCGACGAAAAAGGTAATGAAAACACATTATATTTTGCAGCAAGTGATTGGTGGTTAATGGATATTGATAGTTTTATGAATCAAACGCCCTCCAACCTTAATATTCAAGCTTTGGAAGACAGTAAGGTACTCATCATCAACAGGATGGATAAACTTTTACTTTACGAAACCATCCCAACAGTAGAAAAACTATTTAGGGTAATGTTTCAAAAAGCATTGGTGGCATGGCAACGCCGCTTAGTAAGTAACCATTGCCAAACGGCAAAAGAACGATACCATATTTTCATTGAAAGTTATCCGCACATCGCCTCAAAATTGACAGACAAACAAATAGCGAGCTACTTAGGTATTACCCACGAGTTTTTAAGTAAGATAAAGAAAGCTTTGAATTAATTATTCTCTGTTGAACTTGTTCAACTTTTTAGTCATCTGCCTTCAAGATATTTGCATCATTAAAAATGTAAATCGGAGATGAAAACAAGAACACAAAGTCTATTCTACATACTTATATTAATCCTTTTAAATAGCAGTGCCGTTTTCGCTCAAGTGTCAACGGATATTTCACACGAAAATGCATTAAAAGCATTACTAGCTGCAAAAGAAAAAGCAGAAGAGTCAAATGTATTAGTAAATATTGCTGTAGTGGATGCAGGGGCCAACCTAAAAGCATTTATAAGAATGGATGACTCTTATTTAGGGAGTATAGACATAGCCATAAAAAAGGCAAAAACATCACGATACTTTGACATTAATACAGGTGATTTAGGAAAACTATCCCAACCAGGAGGTATTATTTATAATATTGAATTATCCAATAACGGTCTTATAACTTTTCCGGGAGGTGTTCCAATAAAAAATGAAAACGGAAAAATAATTGGAGCCATTGGTGTAAGTGGCGGAACCATTGAACAAGACCATCTAATTGCTTCAGCAGGGGCAAATTCAATTAATAAATAAAATATAAAAAAACTAGATTTATGAATAAGGTAAACATTTCCTTTCTACTTAGTTTATTACTCCTGTCTCAAATTAGTTTCTCGCAATCTACAGATGTTCTAATGCCTTACATGCAAGACTTTAAGAGCATAAATGCTAATAATACTGTAACAATAAC
>NZ_JBSRVI010000125.1:0-45735 GCF_055134445.1 Arcticibacterium sp. | reverse complement strand
TCTGCTCACTGGGATGGAACTTCAGAAACCGAAGACAAGATAAAGGAACTAACAAAGGCTACTATCCGTTGCATACCTTTAGATGCGGATACGGAAGAAGGTAATTGTATTCTTACTGGAAACCCTTCTGCAAGAAGAGTACTATTTGCTAAGGCATATTAAGTAGACGCTTAGAAATTATATTTTTTTTTGAATTCAAATAAATACAGGACGATGGTAAAGGCAGGTGACACAATCAAAGTACATTACAAAGGAACACTAAACGACGGAAGTCAATTTGATAGCTCAGAAGGAAGAGAACCTTTAGAGTTTCAAGTAGGCGGAGGCATGGTTATCAAAGGTTTTGATGATGGAGTGTTAGGAATGAAAGTAGGTGATAAAAAAAGCGTAAACATTCCTGCAAAAGAAGCCTATGGCGATGCAAACCCTGAAATGGTTTTTGATTTTGAGAGAGCTCAAATCCCTAATGATATTCCTTTAGAAGTGGGTGGTACATTGACGATGAACAATGGTCAGCAAAATGTTCCCGTAAAAATAGTAGCAGTAGAAGAAACAAATATCAAATTAGATGCAAATCACCCACTAGCTGGACAAGATTTGAACTTTGATTTAGAATTAGTTGCTGTTCAAGGCTAAACAGTCTGGACTAATAAGTTTTTAATAACTTACAGTCTTTAAAAAATGAGAGTCGACAAATATTGCCGACTCTTTTTTTATGTCCTAAAATGTCTTTTTAATTTCAAAAAACTTCTTTAGCCACAGCCAAAGTAGTATTAGATTTACTCATAGTATAAAAATGCAAAGCAGGCACTCCATATTCTTTTAGTTCTTTACACTGCTGAATACACCACTCCACGCCCACTTCTCTAGCACCCGTGTTATCTTTCGCGTGTTGAACACCCTTTCTCAAATCCTCTGGCATATCGCAAAAAAACAAGTCGGGCAATATTTGGAGCTGAGGCTTGGTAGCCAATACTTTTAAGCCCGGAATAATTGGAATTTGAATACCGTTTGCTCGGCATTTATTTACGAAATCAAAGTATTTCTGATTATTGAAAAACATCTGCGTGACAATATAATCCATCCCCGCATCCACCTTTCTTTTTAAGTTTTCAAAATCTACCTCCATACTCTGTGCTTCATAGTGCTTTTCAGGGTATGCTGCACCGCCAATACAAAAGTCTGGATGCTGCTCATGCATCATCTCTTCATATAAGTATTTGCCCATATTAATATCCTTTATCTGCCCTATTAACTCAGAAGCAAACTGATGCCCACCTTTTTTAGGTTTGAAGACATTGAAAGGTTTTGCAATATCTCCCCGAAGAGCCATGATATTCTCAATACCCAAATAATTAAGGTCAAAAAGCAAATCTTCGGTATCCTCTTTATTGAAACCGCCACAAAGAACGTGTGGTACCGCATCCACATTAAATTTATGCATAATGGCCGAGCAAATACCCACTGTACCAGGACGTTTCCTAGTTCTTACTTCTTTCTGACCTCCATCTGGCATGGTCTTAATCAAATACTCTTCTCTGTGGTAGGTAACGTCAATAAAAGGAGGCTTTAGCTCCATCATAGGTTCTATACTTTCCAATAATTCCGAAATACTGTTACTACCTTTGGATGGTGGTATTATTTCTATTGAAAAAAGTGTTTTGCCCTTAGCATTTTCAATATGTTCTGTGACTTTGGCCATACCATGTATTTTATAATTTCTACCGCAAAAATAGATAATCCCCCTTTCTTACAAATTTGTAGACTAGGTATTTAATAAACTTCGTACATTTTGGATAAATTATCTTTTAAACAACCCTATTAACGGAAACAACAGATGAAAAAACTATGGATTTTAGTACTAATTACACTTGGTGCAAGTAGCATTCAGGCACAGGAATCTTCTAAACATGCCAAATACCTAGGAGAATACAGCGTAAAGGACGCTCCATTCTCAACTATTCTTATCAGCTTAAACAATGGCCAACTCTGGGGTGAAGCTGTAGGTGCTGGAGAATCCGAATTAGTAGCTACAGATGTCGCTAACACTTTCAGCTTGGCTTCCGTACCGAGAGGTCGCTTGGTTTTTACCGCCGAAAAAAACATTATTAAATCTTTAGAATTAATCATGGACGGGCAGAGCGTTAAAGGGATGCGTAAGCTACCCGCTCTTTCAGACTTTGCAGGTGTTTTTGTTTTTGAGGCTGGTGGTCCCATTTCCAAAATCACCGTAGGCGAAGACAATGGGCTGCTAAGTATTGATGTTCCGGAATTTGGCCAAGCCACCATTGATAACACTAGCGTAATTGACAAGTTTTACGAATCCAATTATCAAAGTGATTTCATCTTTATCAGAAACGAAAAAGGTGAAGTAAGCACACTTAAAATAAACATTCCAAGCCAAGGGATGAGCATAGAAGGTGTAAAAGAAATGAAGGTAAAAATGCCTTCATTTGACAAATATGTAGGAAAATACAACTTTGTGGATGTAGACCTTAGCCTAAAAACGGAAATTAGAGAGGGCAAACTTTACGGCATAACAGAGCAAGGTGAAGCCTTTTTGACGCCAACAAGTAAGCCCGATTTCTTTGAAATCCAAGGTGTAAACGGTACTGTGGAATTCAAGGTAAATGCGAAAAATGCTGTAACGGAAGCTATTTTAACCTACGACGGGCAAAAAATGACGGCCTATCCATCTGCTGGTTAAGCACTTCAAACAAAAAACAAAAAGAACTCCGCCAAACAGCGGAGTTCTTTTTGTTTGAAAGCCGCCAAAGTTTATGGAAAACACTTTTCATTCCCTCTAAATAACATGTATATGGAGAGGGTATTTACCACCAAAATGTACTAAACAAGAAACCTATGACAGACTGCTCCCAAAACATCAAATGCTAAATCTTAGAAACGGCTAAAAATTCCAAGCTCCAAACTAGAACAAAGATGATACATAAAAGTACAGTGGCATGCCTACTGTAATATTTATAGGGAAAGTTACAGCCAAAGCCATTGGCAAATAAAGTCCAGGGTTGGCTTCAGGCACCGTTATTTTCATCGCGGCTGGTACAGCAATATAAGACGCACTGGCGGCCAGAATGGCAAACATGAATCTATTACTAATATCATCCGTAACGTACGAGCTTATAACTGCGAAAAGACATCCATTTATTAGCGGAATAATGATTGCAAACAAAAGAGGGAAAACGCCAAAAGAAAAGAATGATTTCAGCTTTTTGCCACTTGTAATTCCCATATCTAAAAGAAAAATAGCCAAAAAACCCTTAAACAAGTCGTTGGTAAAAGGTTTGATACCTTCCGCTTGTTTGTCATTTGCCAAGAATCCTATTACCAAACTTCCGAGAATTAATAATACACTACCATTGGTTAAGGAGTGTTTAATAACCGTGGGTATTTTGATTTTTGGGGAGGCATCTCCTTTCCTGAATACGGAAATTAAAACCAATCCAACAATAATTGCTGGCGACTCCATTAAAGCCATCACGGCTACCATATGACCGTGAAGAATCATCTGCTGTGCTTCCAAATAAGATGCCGCTGTTACAAAGGTTACAGCACTTACAGAACCATACGCTGCGGCTACAGCACCAGCATCAAACACATTAAGTTTTCTCTTCAGAATAAAAAAAGTACACAAAGGGATTAAGGCAGAAATACCTATACCTAGCATCATAGAAAGACCAATCTCAGTGCTAAAGGTTTCGTGTGATAGCTCTTGCCCACCCCTAAAACCAATGGCGAACAAGAGATAAAGTGATATGAATTTTGAGGAATTAGCTGGAATGGCCAAGTCGCTCTTTAAAGAAACTGCAATGATACCAAGCACAAAAAATAGCAATGCTGGGTTTGTTAAGTTTTCTATAAGTAAGTTATAATTCATTAATTGTTTTAATATGAAAAATGAGGTTTAAAATCACCAGAATGGGCTCAATGATTTTACTGTCGAAAGATGGAATTAAATCGCTCACTTAAAACTCCTACTCGTTCGAAAATGCAATATTAATATCTGAGCTAATTTTCAATTTTAAACCTTTGGCTTCGGCTTCAGATAAAATCTCTTTCAAGCGTTCCAATGACTTTTTTAGCTCAGGAATTCTTTTCACTGCTGTGGCGTGGTCTATTCCGAGACGTTCTTGTGAGCTAAAATTTTTCATTTGATGAAAATTGATTTTGTTAGAAAATACATTCATTAAAATGTCCTTCACTTCCTCATGCAAGAAGGTCCCCTCTATGAAAGTTAATTTATCATTTGTGCTCATCTTGTTTTTTGTTTTAAAGCTATTCCTAGCCCATAATTAAATCTGTTCTATAAGACGCCTTGTCTTAAAACGCCGCAAAATTGAAAACTTCAATTCATAAGTTTTTATTTATATTTGTTATGTAATACATAAATATTTTTAATGAACTATACGCTCAATCAGTTACAGATTTTTTTGAAAATTGTAGAAACACAAAGCGTTACAAAGGCCTCCGAAGAGCTAAACCTTACGCAACCCGCTGTTTCCATTCAACTTAAAAATCTTCAAGACCAGTTTGAAATACCCCTTACAGAATTGATTGGAAGAAGGATTTACATTACAGATTTTGGGAAGGAAATCGCAACGGCAGCTGAAAACATTATCAATCAGGTTAATGCCATCAACTTTAAGACCCTGGCCTATAAGGGGCAATTGACAGGGAAGTTGAAGATTTCAGTGGTATCCACAGGAAAGTATGTCATGCCATATTTTCTAGCCGATTTTATGAGTCAGCACTCTGGAATACAGCTTTTAATGGATGTTACTAATAAGAATAAAGTGGTTAAAAGTCTGGAAAACAATGAAGTTGACTTTGCCCTTGTCTCGGTATTGCCTACTTCACTAAATATAGAAAAACTTGATTTGCTTCAGAATAAATTATACTTGGTAGGAAATAGCCACTCAAAACTCAAAAGGGTCTCCAAAACAAAAGAAATATTTAAAGATTTACCCTTAATCTTTAGAGAGAAAGGCTCTGGGACTCGGCAATCCATGGAGCGTTTTATTGACCAAAATACAATTTCAGTAATAAAAAAGATGGAATTAACATCTAATGAAGCCGTGAAGCAGGCATTATTAGCAGGTTTAGGCTATTCTATTATGCCTTTAATTGGCATAAGAAATGAAATTCGCAACAAGGAATTACAAATAATTCCGATTAAGGGTTTACCCATCAAAACTACATGGTGCCTTATTTGGTTAAAAGGCAAAAAACATTCCCCGGTTTCTGCTTCATTTTTGGAGTATTTAAAAAGTGAAAAGTCGCAAATAGTTCATGACAAATTCAGCTGGTATGAACAGTACTAAAATATCGAAGCCATATGCTATTCCAAGCGTCATTTCCTCTAGAATCATTGCTTGAGGATTCATAAGAAGAACCCTTATCAGAAGGAATAACTTTGCAAATAATAAGCAATGGCCTACAAGGAATATCCTCCTTCTACAGCCATGAATCAATGTCTACCTTATCAATAATATTTGTACCAAACGCACTACATGATTTTTGGAAATTAATTCATATAACAATTCAGGAAGAAAGGATAACTGATTAGGATCACAATCCTAAAAAACATCTTCCTTATTGCTTTCATATTGGAAGTTTAAACCAAACAAAGAGACTGCCCCTTTTTTAGACAACCTCTTTGTTTTACTAGCTAATCTTTGTTGACCTTACTGGCACCTGATAGGTCTTGTTCTATTCTTGGGATACCTCTATAATTTACGGTGCTGGCTCCACTAGCATCGACTTTCAAGTATTCTTTTACAGCCACATTGGCTTTACTAGCTCCTGAAAGTTCTAGATAAGCTTCTTCGGAATCTGCATCATAAGCATTTAATTTTGAGGCTCCAGATAAGTCTGCTTTTATTATAGGAATCTCCTTTCTTAAAGTAAGCGTGGATGCCCCGCTTATCTCGGCATTAAGCTCTCCTGTTGGCACATCAAAAGTAAGCTTTGACGCTCCACCTATATCTACCTTAAAATCTGCGAAATAAGTAAAATCTACTATCCTCACCGTAGCAGCTCCAGAAATATCTGCTTCCAAAAGGTCTGGCATTTCAATCAGTAACTCGACCTTATTTCGGTTTACAGCTCTAAAGATATTCCTGTCATAAAAACTAACCTTCAAAGTGTTATTCACCACTCGCACGTTGAGGTCATTTAAGTCTTTTGCACTGCCGTTTGCCGTCACTTTAAATGAAGAAGAGGGTATAATAACCACATCCATGGCTGAACCTAAGTCCACCGCATCGAAATCATTTACATTGAAAACCTCTTCTTCGTTTTCTGCAAAAACATCATTTTCAAAATCTATGCTCACGCATGAATTGAAAAAAACGACCATTAAGGTCACTAGTAATACGGGTTTAAGCTTTCTCATATTTTATTATAATTCTTGATAATCGAATAAAAGACAACTCATCTTAAACTTACCCCTACGCCCTCTTATAAATAGTTTTAAAAAAAATAAAAAAATGATACGTAGGGGTATTTCGGTTTTTGGCTGTCATTACTTAAATGATAAGACCTAACTATGTATGTTTGCACTAGCTAAAACAAGAGAAATAGAACTTTTGGACACCGAACAAGCATACCTCCGAAAAATTAGAGAGGGTAATAAGAACGCCTTTGAAAGTGTTTTTAGAACCTACTATGAGGACCTAGCCAGATATGCCTTTTCTATCTTAAAAAGAAAAGAAGAATCTGAAGACTTGGTACAACAGGTTTTTGTCAATTTCTGGGAAAAACGTGAGCAAACTATTATCTCCGGCTCTCTTAGATCCTACCTTTTCAGGTCTGTTCATAATCAAAGTTTAAACCTTATAAAGCATGAAAAAGTAAAAGCCAGCTATGTGGAGCATAGCCAGTTTTTTGACATTAAATACCGTTCTGATGTAGAAGAAAGTGTGGAGGGAATGGAACTAGAACTTCAGATAGAATCCATCATTGAAAGTTTACCCACGGAGTGCCGTAAAATATTCATAATGAATAGAATGGAATCATTGAAATATAAAGAGATAGCAGACCAGCTAGGTATTTCTATCAAAACCGTGGAGAATCAGATTGGTAAAGCATTGAAAATACTTAGAAGTTCGCTAGCACCATATCTAGTGAGTCTTCTTTTAATTTGTTTTGGAGCATGAAAAAGGCAATTGACGAAAATATATTAGCCAGATATTTTGACCAATCAGCATCTTCTGAGGAGCTGAGGATTCTTCAAATATGGCTTGAAGAAAATGAAGAGAATGCGGTTCTGCTAAAGCAATACCAAAGGGTTTGGTCTGCTACGGATAAGGAAGTACAAGCGTTTAAACCAAATACAGATTTGGCATGGGAAAAAATTAATTCAAAAATTAAAGTTGAAAAGAAGAAGTCCGGTTATCTCAGCATAGCGGCGGCAGTGGTAGGAGTGCTACTGCTCAGCACCTACTTTTTAGTAAAACATAATAAGCCTATAGTATACCTCTCTTTAAGTTCCGAAAAAGTTGCCCAAACCAAAACCTTGGCAGACGGAAGTACCGTGACATTAAATTCTTTTTCCCTTTTAGAGTATCCAGAAGAATTTGGATCAAAAGAGAGACGCATAAAACTTATAGGCGAAGCATTTTTTGACATCAGCAAAAACCCCGACAAACCATTTATCATTGAAGCCAATGGCACAGAAATAAAAGTACTAGGAACATCTTTTAGTATTTCTGCAAGAGACGAAAACGTAAAAGTAAGTGTCAATTCTGGAACGGTGGAGTTTAGAAAAACGGAACATAAAAAAGTCATCTTACAAAAAGGCGACGAAGCCACCTACGAAAGTATCAAAGACACCATTAAAACGGCTCCCATTTTAGACAGAAATGTCTTCGCCTACAAAACCAAAGTTTTTGAATTTAAGAACACCAACTTGGAAGATGTGGTGAATGTCTTGAACAAAGGTTACCAATCCGACATTAAGCTAGAAGGGGAAAACTGGGAGAACTATGCCCTTACCACTAGATTTGAAAACGAAAACCTCTCTGAAGCACTCGGGATCATAGCGGAAACTTTAGAACTTAAAATTCAGAATAAAGATAAAACTTACATTTTAGCAAAAAAGACTAAAACGGAATAGGGGTTTTTTAGGCGAGGGTTGTCTATTTATTAGATAACAAATTATGAAAATAAACTTCCGTGATATATGTCGGGAGCAACACAAATTAATGAAAAAGCTAATACTTATTTTCGCCGTTCTTTTTTGCCAGATGGCCTTTGGTCAGAGCGATGTGCTATCAAAACGTATTTCTGTTAATTTTATAAGCATTCCCTTAGAAGACGCATTAAAAAGCATTGAAACCAAAGCAGATTTACAGTTCTCTTATAATGCTAATCATGTTGATACTGGTCGGAAAATAAACTATCAAGCTACCGCTAATAGTGTTCAGAACATACTGACAGACATTTTAGGCCATGAGATTGAGATACGCACCAAAGGGAAATATGTCATTCTTCAAAAAACGAAACCGCAGGAAAAAAAAGACTTTTTCGTAATGGGCTACATTGAAGATGCAGAAACGGGTGAAAAGATAATCAACGCCAGTATTTACGAGCCTCTAACACTGGCTTCTGCCCTATCTAACCGTTATGGTTATTACAAAATAAAACTACCCAGAAACCAGAAAGACATAGACCTCCGCTTTTCAAAAGAGGCATATAGCACAGCATTGGTAAACGTTTTTGAAAGAACGGATATCAAAATGAATGTGGATTTAGACAAAGAGCTTAGACAAAAACAGCTTACCGCTAACATTGCTCAAATAGAATTACGAAGCATAAAGAAAGACAGCCTTCCTAAAACTGAATTTCCAGAAATAGCGAAACCGCAGCCTGTGCCTGTTCCCCAACCTGAAACAAAAAGATTAGCGGTAGATATTGACATTAAAGACCAACTGGCTTTTGTAGATAAAACTTATAAAAGCGGCAAAGAGCAATTTGTAGATTGGTTTCTAAGTACCAAACAGGCACTTCACAGAAATAACATTAACGACAGCCTTTACAAACCTTACCAGATTTCTATTTTGCCATTTATTGGCACCAACCAAAAGCTTAGCCCCTTTGTGGCGAATGATTTCTCTTTCAATGTGATAGCAGGATACACGGGAAGCGTAAGCAAACTAGAGATTGGCTCGGTAGCAAATATCATCAGAAAAGACATGACGGGTGTCCAAATAGCTGGAGCTCTAAATGTGGTAGGCCATAAAACTACCGGTGCACAAATAGCCGGAGCTGTAAACATAAACATAGGCGATGCCGACGGATTCATAAGCAGTGGTTCACTTAATCTTAATCTTAAAGACGCCAGTGGGTTTAATGCTACTGGTGGGGCCAACGTTACTTTAGGCACTTTTAAGGGCGTTCAGATTGCTCCTTTTAACTATGCCACTAGGCTTGTTGGTTCGCAAATAGGTGTGTTTAACTTTTCTCATGAAGCAAAAGGAACCCCGATTGGTTTTTTCACCTATGTTCATAAAAATGGATACAGAAGAATAGAGCTAGCAGCCTCTGACCTAAACGCCACCGAAATCAGTTTTAAAACCGGAACCAAGAGTTTTTATAATATTTTCACCACCGCATTTAACTACGGCAAAGAAGACAAGGAATTATTTGGCCTAGGTTATGGATTAGGAACCTCATGGAAATATGGTAAAAGATTCAGCTCCAATTTAGACTTCATAGGAATGGCCTATATCCCAGAAAACTTTGACAACGTAGATTACTTAAACCAACAGTTTAGGGCCAGTTTTGGACTAGAGTTTAAAATCACGAAATACATCGCTCTCTTCGCCGCCCCATCCTTAAACTTCTTAGCAAGCAGAAATGACGACCTCACTTTCTCCAACCCAAAATTCCTAGTGTCAGAAACCAGAGGTGACTTCTTTGGCTACGATTCTAACCTCTATACTTGGTTTGGGTATAAGTTTGGCCTGAGAATATGTAATAAGGGGGTGTAGTTTATTGGGGAAATCATCTCTCATAAGATAACATTTGAGACCTTCGTTCTAGAAAGACAAATTGAAGATTTTTACCCAAATCAATATGCTTACCCCCTAGTTTCTTTGTTAAACCTCAATTACACATCCAAGGAAAATAGTTTCACCCAAAAAAAACGCATTGGGGCATACGTAGTCTTATTTAGATATTGCAAATATGCTCAATTGCTAGAAAAATAATTTTACCCTAAACACCATCCTCATTTAGTATAGGTTTCTGACCGGCAACACAATAGGAATCTAGCCTGTATTTTTTACCATAAATTAGCATCTCCGGTTCGATTGTCCGAGACGATAAAAAAAACTTCAAACCATTCAATTCTAATTGAGTCCGCCAATCTTGTTGATCATAAATATTAAATCCGTATTCAGTCAAAGGAATTAAGCTAAAAAACTTTTTAGCCCTAAAGCCTGCATAAAACTTACCACCGGGTTTTAATACCCTCAGCACCTCTTTCAAATGAATTGATGGCAAATCCCAGAAATAAATGACATTAACACAATAGATTTTATCGAATGTGTTATCTTCAAATGGCATTTTTCCGCTATCCCCGCAAACTAAGTCGAGCTTGCCTGATTTTACAGTTTCAGCATTTTTCCGTTTTGCTCCCTTTACCATCTGTGATGAATACTCCAACCCAGAAACGTGGAGGTTTTTAGCCACTTTAAAAACATCGTTAAAAAATTTGCCGTTACCGAATCCTATTTCAAGAACTCTTTCGCCGTCTTCTAGTTTAAGAGACTGTATAGTGAAATCATGTATAAATCTATTGGTTTTGTTCATTACGTTCCCTACTCGTTTGGCAAAAATGCCGTGAGGTCTCCGCAATTGGCCAGCAACAATTTCATTTCGCTTGGACTCAAAAAAATCAAATATCATGGATACGTTTATTACCAACTGGTTGTTGCATTTCTTCAACAAGAAATGCCTATAAAGACATAAATATAAAATCTTAATCACTCAGGTGAAACACTTTGTTTATAAAAAAAGCGGTTAAATGTTAAGACAGTTTCAAGGAAGAGAAACAAGTAGTGATATATTTTGAAGCTTTTCAGAACGGAATCAATACAGGGTCTAAGGCTAGCAGATAGTATTAATAACCTTTGTGCTAGAAAGTTAAAGCGGTCTACTACTTTTTCTATCAGAACATCATGTGCAATGTTCCAAGAGCGGGATAGCGAGCTTAACGATAATGCTATTAGAATCTCTTCCCAGTCCGTTTTCCTGTCAAAGTCATGCACTCTTTTACAGAACATCTCTTTTTTACCAATCCTAAACATTCAAAACAGAAGAGACTTCTAGCGTAATGACCCAAACCTATATACTCCATTTGAATATAAATTTGGCGTGAGGATATCTAATAAGGGGTGTAATTCTAAAGGCTAGCGTATGGTTTTAATTATACGCTAGCTCAAATTCAAAAAATACCTACTAGACTTCAGTTCGCCAGTTTTCTTAAAAACAGTTTTTTCTACCAAATTGGCTAAATCACGCCTGATGGTGGCTCTCGAAGCACCTTAATACACATACAGTTCGGCACTTAAACCACCTTGAAAACCTTCTATTCCCTCTTTAAACATCCTGAGTACGGCCTTCTTTTGTCTTTCATTAAGTATGCTTTTATGCTTTTCAAAGAATTTAGTTTTTGCTATCACAAAATCTATCAAACTCAACATTTACTCCTGAGCTTCCACTATAACTTCTGAAAAGAATACTAACCATTTTGTGATGTCCAAACTGTGATTGCTCTTATGTAAAGTCTCGTATTATGCCTTTCGGTTTAATTCTATTGTGTGAGCTATGGCCACCAAACTCGGTCTACCCATTCTCTCCGACAATACTTTCTCTGCCAGTGCTCTTCCTATTCTTCCGTTTCCATCTTCATAAGGATGTATTATCTCAAAATACAAATGTGCTATTCCGGCATGAACTAACACAGGTAGCTTACTAGCTCCTTTATACCAAACTTAAAGTCGTCCATGTTTTTACACTACCAGTTTTACGGCGGTGCCTCAAAAAACACGCAATTTGACTGATAATTACCCGCCACTATCTGTATAGGTCTGAATGCGTCCTATAGCCTTCTAAATCTCGGCAACCATTCATAAGCATGTTATGCCAGCCGTAAAGCATTTCATGGTTCTATTCTTTGCCATAACTCCGATATAAATCCACCATCATTTCAGACACACCATATTCATTGGCCTTAACCTTTCTATTTTCGGTCTTTAAGCCTAGGTGTTTCCTTTAGAAGACTGCACCGAGTTTCGGTCAAGCACCTCCCCTTCTATGCGAGAAGTGGTAAAAGCTTCATCACTTAATAAATCCACTCGTATGGTTTCCAAATCACCATCACCCATGTGCTTTAAACTACCCATAACCAACCTGGAATTCTGAAAAAACTTAGACTCATAAGTCTACAGCACCTCCGAATCATAGGTGAACATTGGCCAGTCTTTTAGTTCCCAAACCCACTTCATGAGCTATATCTTTTAGATTTATAAAGTATTTTTTATAAATCATTTCCCCGAAAATAGTGAGTCATATTGCCATATTTATAAGCCAGAAGGCTGGTGAAGATTTGAAGAAAATGCATAATACAGCATGCCTTTACCAGATAAGAACATAAAATGATAGGCAAAAGTAAACGCTATAATAATATCAGTCTAAGCTGCCTCCTTTCACCACTTGCTTCGTCTCGCCAAAGTGTACGCTGCACTTTTTTATTTCCACCCATGAATGCCGCAGTGTCAGCAAGTGAGAATCTGCTGAAGGAGGTACTACGGTGATTATGACTCATTTTAAACCAGCGGTTTGTGGGCTCTTTAAATTCAAAATAACTTACCTTATACAATTAACACGTCACAAACCTCTAGCATATAAAAAATAACCTCCGCCAATAATCAGGAGAGAGAAGGCAAAACATAAGAGCAATATGGTGTACCGGTATAAGCCCCAAAAAGAAACCACTTTTCTTACCTCACCATCTTTGGCATATAAAATATTCACATAATCGCCCACTTGGTAAGGTGCTGGCTTTGAAGCTACATCACTTACAAATGAAACTTTAGCCCCTAACCTATCGGTAAATTCATAAACGGGCTTATAGCTGTAGCCATTATCTCCACGAATAGGAATTAAATCTACTACCTCCGCTCTAGTTTTTACGCCGTCATTTATTAATCGCTGGGTTTGGGCGAATTGCGAATACGCAAAATAAAACAACACCAGCGAAGCCAATAACAAACCACTATACAAATACTCCATCAACTTCATTTTGTTTTCTATAAAAGACCGTTCGGTTTTTCAAGCTTAGATTTCTCTTTCCTTTTCTGAGAATCTTGCCGGAATGAGTCTGCACTTATTTTATAGCTTTCAATATATTTTATTTTCCTCCCACATGAATACCGAAGCGTTTATGGCCGCATTCAAACCGAAAGTTTGAGAACACTACAACTAAGCTACATTTATCCGCCTTAGGAGTAAGCTTCGCAGATCAGGCACTTCGGAGAAAATTCAATTTATTCTTTACAATTAGCTTTATACAAATCCATGTATTCAAAAACCAAGGCAACTGCATTAGCTTTCATATCTTTAACTAAAGAATCGTTTATACGAACATCATTCGTAATCTTATAAACCTTACACCAATCTGAGTCCATTGCTTTTTGAGCCTCAATAATGGCCGCAATTATATTGACCGTATAACTCTTACTATTCTTTAATTTTGCTTTTCTGGCATAAACCAATGATTCATTGACGTCAAAATAGTTATCCAAAGCTTTTAAATAAGCCATACAAATTAGCAAATCACCGCTAGATTTCTCAAGAAATTCTTCTTTATCACCAAATTTGTATTTTCCTTTTAGATATTGATAAAATACGTTTGAATTGTCCTTACCGTCAAAA
Organism: Arcticibacterium sp.; assembly: GCF_055134445.1. Lineage (NCBI taxonomy): Bacteria > Pseudomonadati > Bacteroidota > Cytophagia > Cytophagales > Leadbetterellaceae > Arcticibacterium > Arcticibacterium sp. Next base: position 31,776 of record NZ_JBSRVI010000125.1, on the reverse strand, counting down.
ACCCAACCTAATTTATTGATTAAGGCTATTTTGACTTCCAAAGGATTTTCACTTTTGACTAAATACGTCATCAATTCCTTAGTCAACGTACCATCCGTTTTTGAAGCCAACTGAACAATCTTCACATCCTGATATGCCTTACTAAATTCTATGGAAGTTAGTGGCGAATCGGCAAATGTATTATGGCTAAATAATAGTACCACTAATAGTACTAAAACTGAATTTATTTTCATTTGAATGTATTTATGTGGTAGAGTATCGCCAAAGCGAAAACCTGCAAGAGAGCCTAATTGTTGGTTCTTCTTATTTTAATACCAAAAGCTTCTTTCGGATTACTTACCATAATTTGATTGATATCCTCTTCTGTAAATCCATTTTTACGCATTTCTGGAATCAAGTTTTCAAAAATGGCCTCAAATTTTTTCATACCACCGCCATTCCGAAAAGCATTACCGTCATGAGATAATAATACCTTATTCAGTAAATTATTCTCTTTAAAAAGTTGGATTCTTTTAAGGTATTCGCTGGTATTGTTTTCATTGACCCCATCCAGTGAAATCCACGCTCCCTTAGATGCAAAATCTATTAATATCTCATCATTTTCAAGCTTGCTAGCATGCGTCCAAATCCATGCACTGGGATGAATGTTATATTCGCTAAGAAGTTCGGTCTGTAGTTTTACGGCTTCCATATTTGCCCCAGTATGTACAGCCAAAGTCAGGCCTGTACTAAGATGAGTAAGCAATCCTGCCTCAAACAGTTTTTTGTCAATATCGGAAGGTGCCATACCATCATCAAAAGCTAATTTGATAAAGCCTGGTTTAATAGCTGTTCCTTTAATTCCATTTTCAAATTCATCAATCCAAATTTCTGAAATAGATTCGGCACTGGCATCATAGGCAAAGGCTGGAATGTATCGGTCATTTGCCGCTCCATAAAACCCAGTATTGGTGATAATTTGAACTCCAGAAGAATCTGATATCGTCTTTAGAAGGTCAACTCTTCTACCAAAATATGCTGTGGTACAGTCAAAAATAGCATGAACACCTAAAGATTTCAAATGCTTTAAATAAGGGATAACTTGATTGAACAATTTAAGGCTATCATAATTTGACGCCTCATCCATTTCTTTGCCAAAATTTGACATAATGTGTTCATGAGTTAAGGACATCCCCAATTCAGACACATCAATTGGACCTTGGACGGTGTTTATTTGTTTTTGTTTTTCACCGTTTTGACAGGCTGATAATAGCACTACCAAATTGAGTATCAGTAAAAGCTTAACTGTTACACTTTTCATAATATAAGATTCCTTGATTTGAGTATTCATTACTTCCTTAAGACAAATAACATAGTTTGAAAGGCAAAATACGCATTCCCCTCGGCAGGGTCTTGCCAGAACCGTCATCATTACAAATTCATCATCCTACTCGGATTTTGACGAGTATCAAATGCGTCTGTTATTAAAATGGAATCTTCAGAAAGGACTCTATAAATCACTTTGGTATGCCTAGATACGATATACCTATATTCATGTTTCAGAGAAATCAAATTCTCTTCTAGTTGACCGGAATTCGGATATTCTTTAAGCCTATTTGGTGGATTCATAAATCTCTTGAATAACTTGTTTTGCTACTTTAACACCTGCTGCCTTTTTTATAAAAGCCATAGATTTCTTCTAGACGCTTTGATGCAAAACTTGACCAAATAATCGTTTAATTCAACGATTTCTGTTCTAGTTCTTCTTGCGTGATGAAGTCACCCTTTTTATAGTCCTCCTCACTTTCAAGCGTCCTTTTTATAATAGCCTCTTTGGTCAATGGATTTAAGTCAATCGACTTTTTACTTAAAGCTTCGCTAGTCAATTTCTCAATCAAAGAATCTATGAATTCTTCACCAAAACAATCGTCGTTAAGTTTTAGGATCGTCTGTTTTCCAGTTCGCTTAATTATTAAATTCTCTATATTCTTGAATTTTACCAAAGATAGTCAAAAAATGAAATCAAAATTCTACACTGCTACGCGAAAAGTGTAAAACGTATTCCGGTCTTTAAACCAGAGGCTTAAGAACAATCTATCCATTCCCATTCATCTAATTTCCTTCATATTCAAAAACAACACTTCTTTGAGGGTTCTTCTTGTACTTGTTCTTAGGAGTAATCGCTATGTTCTGAGTAGAACGATAATTCCTATTGTTTGGATTTAGCATATACTCCACTTGATACTCAATCATTTTTTCAAATGGAAGAAGAAAATCCTTGGTCTCGCAATTTTCCAAGCCACCTTCCTTAAGTAAATTTAAGACCGTATAAACTGACTCAATAGTACTCAAACAAAGAGCGTCTGGCTGCTGCTTGATAATAAATTTTGATGTGATCTTATTATCAAAACTCACTCTTTTTAGCTTTTGCAGGTTCTTACTCAGTTTAAGCATTTTGCGGGCACAGGGCCATGTACCATCCAAAAGAAAGATGTATGGCTTATCACCCATAAATGAAATCATTTCTGAACTTTTCCTTACCGATAAGTTGAAACTATCTTTCCCGGGATAAAGTAAGAAAGAATCACTTTGTTCCTCATTCAGTATTTCATTTACACGTTTATTATTGGTAAAATCAACACCGACTATAATTTCTGAATTCTCCAGTTGAAGCTTAGTCATATGCCCCGTTCCACTTTTTTCTTTTTTGTACTCCTTCGGGTGCATAAGAATTACAAAACGCGTTTTAGTCTGGAAAGGCTTAAGGTGTTTACAAATACATGAACTTGAAGTTCGCATGCATTGGTAACAATTGGTTCTTGTTTCTACTTGCAAATTGAGTATTTCTTCTTTTATCTAATTCTGATTAAGGTTCAGCGTTGAAAGATTTTTCACTCTCGCAAAGTATTCTAAGACCTTTATATATTCAAAACTTAAGCTGCTTTTTCTTCTCCCCTTAGCGGAATCAGCATTTACTTTTATGGCTTCGCTAACGCTCTTTCATTAACACCGTAGAGTCTGCAAGCGAAACTCTGCTCAGAAAAAACAACTTCCAACCTAAACATCAAATAAGAAAACAATGATTATCAGCACATTACGTATCACACTAGGCACTTCTATCAAATAACCGTCAAATAAGAAATATACCCCTTACACAGCCCCCCTACCAAAGTGAAGGTTGTATTTACTTTCCATAATTAATATCTGTAAAGATTCCGAAATGAATCATATGTTATCAAATAAGTTATCCTTGACTACCAGACTATTACACACTACACCAGCCATTCCTATCAAATAACCATCAAATAAGAATTATGCCCAAAAAGGGATATACTTTTTATATTTTCTAGAATTGCTTTCAGGGTCATCTTCCTTTATAACATTATCATTTAAAGCTTCTTTAATAATTCTAGAAGCTATTGCTGAATTTTTACTCTCGATTTGAAATCTATCTCTTAATGATTGATTCGTCATTTTATCATTAGATACATATCTTAAACAACAATGTTGGTAACAAGCTCTTATTTTGTCTTTTTTATCCATTTGCTTTAAAGTTTTATAAGAGTACATTATGACCTTCGTATGCTTTTCTTGAATCAAAATGTCGGGTGCCGGTAATTGGTACATTTCATTATAAAAAATCACTTTATCAATCCCACTACCTTTTTCTTCACAAATCCCTAATCTTCTCATCAAATCTGCAAGGATATCATTTCGTGACTGATACTCATCAATAAATCGTTCTGGCGTAATTAGCGGTATTCCTGGATTTGTAATTTCAATTCTATCTAAAAATATTTCAACCATCGGAAAGCCCCTTTCTTCAAAATCTTGATGAATTATTGCATTAGCTATTAATTCACGGACAGCAATCTCAGGATACATCCTCTTATCATCTCTAAATGCCTTCCCAATTTCTTCATTTGCAGGCAATTGACTATTTACCCAATCAATTAAACCCTGGTAGCCTGTTACATACCCCTTTCCTCCAATTTGCTCTCGAACCGTCTCGATTTTATTATTATGTTTATAAACAATTACCCTAATCGCTTTCCTCTTTAAGTCTGGAAAGTCATCCAAATTTTTAGCAAATAATATTGCCCCCAAGTTGGTGATTGAATATTTATTTGATTTTAAGCTTATCAGCTTTTCTGAAACAAACTTATCAATCACTCCTTGTCTATTTGAAGGATATGGCAGTTTTAATAAATCAAAATATGATTGCGTGTCCAAAAGGGATATAACTGAGCTAGCATCTACATTTTCTTTTGCCAATTGAATTTCAAATTTGACAATATCTTTTCTATTCCAAATTTTTGATTCCTTATCAGGAAAATCTTTAAGTAATCTGGTATAACTACCAATACGAATATATGCTTGATTTATAAATTTTACAGGTCTATTTACTGCTGCCGGAATAAGAAACATGCTAATATGCACTCCGTCCGAATATTCAAATTCATATGTTTTAAAATCAAGTCTTGGATCCAATCGTTGAATTAACCAGTTTTCTAATTCTTCCTGTCCTTTGGTTGCTGATTTAACTTTAAAAGTTGTTCCCTTAATGTTATGCGTCTTATCTTCAACTCCAAAAATCAGAAACCCAAACTGCTTTTTGTTTAAGCAAGCACCATTTGCTAATGCAGATATCCGTTCTCCTATTTCTTCATTGGAGTGAAAATTTAATTTAAACTCAAGCCATTCAGTCTCTTGAGAGTAACTTACCAATTCCTTTATGAGCAATCTTAGTTCACTTTCAGTCATTTGTCAAATATTCGTCAAATAAAAAACCTCTGATAATAAGGCACTTAATGCATTCCATGTGCAAATTACGATATTTCATCAAATAAGATTATTGAAGCTAATTTAATTTGACATCAACCTAGTTCCCATAAATTTGATTATTCGGTCATAGGGGTAAAAGCTTACTTGTTTGTCTTCTTTCTGAACACAAACACAAAACATGAAAAAGCTACACTTATTACTCCTATTGGCTGGCATGGCCTTACAATCTCATGCCCAAAACTTAACACAAACCCTCCGTGGAAACATTACCGATATTGATGGAAAATTTCCGCTCATTGGTGCCAATGTGATCATTCTTGGCAGTAATCCTATGCTAGGAACCACGGCAGATGTGGAGGGCAACTTCCGTTTTGATGATTTGCCCGTGGGCAGATTTAACCTAAAACTCAGCTACGTGGGTTATGAAGAAAAAAACATCCCTAACATTACCCTTACTTCTGGCAAAGAGGTGGTGCTGGAACTCGCTATGCAGGAGTCGCTTACTGAAATGCAAACGGTGGTGGTTAAAGCCACCAAAAACAAAGGCGATTTAAATAACGACATGTCTTTAATAAGTGCTCGCTCCGTAACCGTGGACGAAACCCAACGCTACGCCGGCTCTTTTAACGACCCCGCCCGTATGGTTTCTTCTTTTGCGGGAGTCACCGCAAATCCCGAAGGAAATAACGACATAGTGGTAAGAGGAAACTCGCCTAAATATGTGCAGTGGCGACTAGAAGGTGTAGAAATTCCTAACCCAAACCACTTTGGAGCATTAGGCGGCACAGGCGGCCCTATTAGTGCATTGAACAGTAATTTACTCGCAAATTCTGATTTTTACACAGGAGCTTTTTCGCCAGAATACGGCGATGTACTCTCTGGTGTTTTTGACGTTAAATTTCGCTCAGGAAATAACGAAAAAAGAGAATACACCTTTGGTATAGGTGCATTAGGCATAGACGCCACCCTAGAAGGCCCTTTCAAGAAAGGCTACGCTGGCTCTTATCTGATAAACTACCGTTACTCTTCTTTGGCATTATTAGATGGAGTTGGTTTGGTAGATTTTGGCGGTGTGCCCAAATACCAAGATGCGGCTTTCAAAATCAATTTACCCACCAAAAAACTTGGAGCGTTTTCGCTTTTCGGCATGGGAGGTTTAAGCAGCATCACAGAAGACTATACCTACGACTTTAAAGACAATTTTAAAGAAAACCTGATTTTTGATGGCTCTGCCAATGGCACTTATGATAATAAAAACAACCTCTACACGGTTGGCCTAAATCATGTCTTCCCTTTTAATAATAACACGTTTTTAGAAACCACCGTGGCGTATTCGGGCAGTGGAATTGAAGAAAGCGACTGTGAAAGCAGTACGGGGATATTGACAGATTTGGAGGGTAATTTCCTTAGAGATACCACCTCAAACCAATACACCGACTATACCGGCAATTTAAAAAACAGCAGCATAAGAGTTGGCGTAAAACTGAGTACAAAAATCAACGCCAAAAACAAAATAGAAATAGGTACCAAATACATTTTAAACAGCAACGACTACCAAACGCAATACCCAGTAGACGACAGCAAAGTACTCTTTACCGCCATAGATTTCCATAAAAACTTAAGCACCGCCAGAAGTTACGTAGCCTGGAAATACCGTATGAATGAGAAAATTACCTTTGTGTCCGGTCTTCATAATTTCTATGTGCCACTAACGGGCGAATCTTCATTAGAGCCCCGTGTGAGTATGAAATGGCAGCTGCCAAATGCGTCTTCTATTAATGTGGGTTATGGCAAACACAGCACCATGGAGCATATTTCTAATTATTATGCCAAAGTGGAAGACCAAAACGGTGTAATTTCAGAACCTAACAAAAACCTCAAACTCCTAAAAGCAAATCATTTTGTACTCGGTTATGAGAAGAAAATCACGCAAAGCCTAATGGGTAAACTAGAGCTTTACTACCAAGATTTATACGACCTACCCGTAGAAAACGATAACACCAGTTATTACGCTACCATTAATGATACCGACGGTTTTGTAGACAAAGCCTTGGTAAACGCCGGAACTGGAAAGAACTATGGCATAGAGCTCACTATTGAGCGTTTCTTTGTCAATAATTTCTACTATATGTTTACTTCTTCTATCTATAATTCTAAATACACTTCTTTAGAAAACATAGAAAGAAATACCCGTTTTAATGGCAATTACGCCTTTAATGCCTTACTCGGTAAAGAGTTTTTGAAACTTGGTAAAAAGCAGAATAAAACGCTGGCTTTTAACGCTAAATTCTTTTACACAGGTGCCAGAAAAATAATACCTTTACTAAGAGACGAAGCCGGAAATCTAAACGTGGATACCGTAAACGACAATTATTACGATTTCAGCAAAGCTTATCAAAATGGCTTGGACGATGTATTCCAAATAAACGCCTCGGTGAGTTTGAAAATAAACAAGCAGAAAACCACCCACGAGTTTTCTATAGATGTGTTGAATGCCAATAATACCAAGGCAAAACTCTACGAATATTATGACAATTCCGAGCCAAACAACATTGGCTACGGAGAACCCTTGTCCTTACTTCCTAATGTGGTTTATAGGGTTTACTTTTAAAAAATCTACATGAAAATTTCAAAAATAATTATACTCTTAATCCTATCCAGTTTTACATGTTCGGCTCAGTCAAAAAGTACCCTGAGCATAGATTTAGGGGTTAATCAAGGATTTTTCAAAGACCGTGTATTCTCTCCTTTAAACTATCATAGCTACGGAACGGCCTTTGGTGTGGAGTACAGAAAAGTCAATCAGAACAATGACATTTTCTTATCCAAATTTAGCGGAGCTATTTCAAAACTAAACTCCGATTTTTCGTCCTATTTCATTACGGACGATTATCAGGTAAATCTGGAATTGGGCTATTTGAAAAACATTCGGAATGAAAAGTTAAGTATTAACGTAGGTGGGCAGCTGCACTCCTACGTTAATGCAGATTTGTTTGATGGCACAGAGGCCATTACTTTCTTTAGTCATCATAGTTTGGAAACCGCTGCTATCCTAAACTATAAACTGAACAGCAAGCACAGTTTTGAGAGTAAATTAAATATTCCATTAGTAGCTTATATGGTGCGGCCGCAATACTCCGGCTGGGATAAATTCATTTCTGACAATGCTGATAAAGCGGCCAAAATCATTTTATACGACCGTGGCAAGTTCACCTCCCTCAATGATTTTAAAGCCATAAACTGGCAGGCCAAATACAATTATCAGCTTGGCCCTAAAATGGCGGTAGGTCTCTCCTATCAATTTAGATATTACAGCACCGAAATCCCTGACAAAACAGCGATAGCGAACAATCAACTAAGTCTTACCACCAACTTTAAACTGCCATGAAAAAAGGAATAATAATTATAGCCATAATCGGCACACTATTTTCCTGCGAAAAAATGCTCATAGGCGATGATGCAGTCAATAATCCAGAAGAAAACTTTGAACTATTTTGGAATGATTTTGACCAACATTACAGCCTATTTCAAATACGTGGCTGGGACTGGGACAGCGTTTATGCCGCCCACAGACCTATGGTAAATATGGAAACCACCGACCAAGAGCTTTTTGATATTTTTAAAAGTATGGTGTGCTATCTGGACGACTCCCACTCTTTTGTTGCGAGAGTTCAGAACAATTTCAATCGTGACCTAGACTTTTATGCTTCGGGTTCTGAAGATAACAAGAGAGTAGAAAAGGAGTTCATCATAGACTTGGTCAAAGAAAAATACCTGGAAAACCTAAAAGACATTCCGCATGAAGATGATGACAGCCAGTATTTTTACGGAAACATAAAAGACCAAGATATAGGTTATCTATATCTGTCAAATATTGGTTTAGAAGACCACGATTTCATGGATGACGTACTAAAAGATATTGCCAGTAACAAAGCCATAATCTTAGACATAAGAGGCAATGGCGGTGGCGAAGATGTACTAGCTCAGGCCATAGCAGGGAGGTTTGCAGATAAAAGGAAATTGGTTTACACGGTTCAAGACCGGAATGGACCAAAGCACTCCGATTTTTCAGAAAAAAGAGCATATTACACCGAAGTAATGGGCAAGGAGCACTACGACAAACCGCTTATAGTACTCACCAACAAAATTACCGTGAGTGCGGCAGAAATACTCCTTTTGCACCTGAGAGCCTTTGATAAAGTAACTTTTATGGGTACAGAAACGGCTGGCGATTTTTCAGATACGAGTATGAGAAGGTTTCTACCAAATGGCTTTCAATACCAATACTCCATCATGCAATTTTTATTACCAGATGGCAGCAGCCTAGACGGCATAGGCCATATTCCAGATGTTTATATCAGAAATAGCGAAGTCAATATTTTAGCTGGAAATGATAAAGTGATGGAAAAGGCTATTGAGTTTATTGATGGGATTTAGGAGGAAGCTATAATTCTATTATCTAAATACCGTAGAGTCGGTGAGCGAGATATTTCTGAGGGAAAAGTATATCAAGCTTTAGATATTTTCATTTAAGAAAACCCATTCTTGTAGGAGTGCAGGAATTCATGTGCTATCTGTCTTACAATAAAAGGCAAAGGGCTTTCGTAAACTGGTGCTTTTTGTACTTCTGGATTAGGGACTATCTCAAGCCATTTAAACATAGAATTATTTCTATCAATATCATAAAATTTGGAAGGTATTACTTTATCAACATGAGCTCCTCCAAATTTATTTGCCACTCCCGAAATAATATCTTTACGGCTAAAACTTTCTTGAGATTTATTCTTCATACATTCATCATTCCACCAGTTCGAAAAAGTTATTGCTTTCAGATTACTCGATTCTAAAATATTTTTATACGAAAAATTGTTCACATCGTAATCAACAACTTCCATCAGCATTTGTACTGAGGAATAGAATATATTAGCTTCCGAATTAACTGCAAATAAAATAGGATTAGATCCTTTACTTTGATAAAGTAAAACCCTCAATTTTGTAGCAATTTCACTATAAAAGTAATGTTCCCCTGAATCAAATTGAGCACAATAATGCTTCAGCAACCTCACTTGATGCTCAAGCAAATTGGTTAGTTCATAATCGTTTAAGTGTATATCCGCCATATATAATTCCCCCCTCGCAGAGTCTCGCCTTAGCGGACTCTGCATTTTTTATAGTTTACTATTTTCTATCTCTGTTAAATACAACAAAACCCCCTCTTAAACCCCAGAAAGAAACCCAATCTTAGGCTTCAAGGCCTTAAACCAAGCCTGCGTTAGCAGCTCATGCCCGCTGTAGGTAGGGTGAATGCCGTCCCAAATCCAGTAGGCATAATCGGGTTTGTTTCACTGCTCCATAAATACTTTTTGAAGGTCTATAAACGTAGCTCTAAACTCGGCTGCTAAAGCTTTGGAGGCTGCATGATATTCCATAAAAAGCGGTAACGCTGTATGATATGCCGCTCCCCAAGTATTGCCAACGGGCAGCAGAAAAGGCGACATGATAACCAGCATCAAATCTGGATATGCCTCTTTGGTTTTGCGAAGCAATGCCCTATAAACCTCCGCATAATTCTGTGGTGTATTGGCGACGTCTTTGGTCTTTAAATATTTATTAAAATCATTTATGCCTACCAAGATGGTCAAAACCTCTGGCTGCTGTGCCAACACATCATCATCCCAGCGTTTTTCTAGGTCCATCACCGTATTTCCACTAATTCCCTTATTCACAAAAGAAAGTCCTTTCATAGGAAACTTAGCACCCAACCGCGTGGCTATACTAAACACATAACCATGCCCTAAAATATGATTCGGATCTTCGTTTCTGCCTCTATTGCCATCTGTGATGCTATCACCCATAAAATGAAAACGCTTCGGGCTGCTTTTCTCTATTTTGGGCAAAACCCATAAGCCAGCATTGGCGGCTAAAAAAGTTCTTCTGTTCATAAAATCATTCTTCATGCTAAAATAGTTCTAATTCCTTCATGCTGTTTCCTTTCCAATCTTTCTTCAGCAAAACCTGCCAGTTTTCCTATTACAACAGATATTTAAACGCTTAATTAGGTACAAACCAAAACTTCGGCCAATCCATCACTTATCATCAAGCTTTTTTGTATATTTAGTTGCCCAAATCTTTTGAAATAATTAAATACCGTTAAGCATGAAAAACTTCCAAAATAGAGCACATAACGATAGCCCTAGCGTAGAAACACCAAAAATACCTTCGGTTACGGAATATATGACGCCCATCAGCAGGCTTATTACCATTAAAGAAAATACGCCCGTTTTGGAAGTACTTAAAACCTTATTGGATAAACGTATTACAGGAGCTCCTGTGGTAAACGAACAAGGCGATGTGGTGGGTCTGATTGATGATAAAGACTGCTTAAGTATTTTGCTGGGAAGTGCCTATTATAACCATCCGGTAGAAAAAGACACGGTGTCTGAGTATATGTCAAACGTGATGAAAGACATCTCTATAGAAAACGATATTGTGGATGTGGCAAATACCTTTCTTACCACGCCATATAAACGACTTTTAGTGATGGATAATGAGGGCAAACTGGCTGGTCAAATTAGCCGTAGAGATATCTTGATGGCCATAAGAGACATGAACCAAAAAAAGTGGTAATTTCCATATGGTAGACCTAAAGTCCATCTCTTTATACCTCATGGCAGGTATTTATATTTTTGCAGGTGTTAGTCATTTCAGAAACCCCAAGTTTTTCTTGAAAATCACCCCAAAGTGGGTACCTCAGCCCGAAAAAGTAAACCTTCTGGTAGGTTTCATTGAAATCTTCTTGGGAATAGCTCTTTTGTTTGAAGCTACACGCTCTTATGCAGCTGTGGGAATCATAGCCTTGCTCTTGGCTGTTTTTCCTGCCAACTTTTATCATTTTCAAAAAGCACGAGAAAAAGGAAAACTTGTTGTACCGACTTTAATAAGACTTCCAGTCCAATTTCTTTTGATTTACTGGGCATATAGTTTTATTTAGGCACTATTGGCGACCGCAAAAAAAAGAAACAAAATAAATTCAATATATCGGCCTGTACTGTTTGAACACAAGCAAAATTCTCTGGTAATGATATAATTTCATATCTCATTTTTTATCAAAATTTTGAATGTGTGAGTTTACAGGCTGCAGTTTTTTTTGACGGTCGGCCGCTGCCGTTCGTTTTTTTTTCGAACGGTGCGGCGATCCGCAAAAATGAATGCGGGCGGCAAGCCTCCCCACTGGAAAGTGAACCGAGAATAAGGTAGGGGACATTTTTGAGCTTTAAGAAAATTAGCTATTCATGCTGTCATTGACCTATTTTTAACCACTTTTAAATTTATTAGGACGACAGTATTTAAAAACCATGAAAAGAAGAAATTTCCTGAACGCATCTGCTCTAGGTGCTGGAGCCGTATTTTTAAGCTCCTGCGAAACTGGTGCAAGCTCCGTGGATGGACTAAAATCTTTAGTTGATGATATCCAGCCTATCACGGATGAAGAAAGGGCGACCAGAATAACAAAGGCTCAAAAGCTCATGCAAGAGCAAGGCATTTCTGCTTTATTATTAGATGCTGGCACTTCGCTCAAATACTTCACAGGCATTTATTGGTGGCCTAGCGAAAGACCGATGGTAGCTTTAATTCCAGCCAAAGGTGCATTATCATTTATATGCCCTGGTTTTGAAGAAAATAGGCTTCGCGAAAAGCTTTCAGAAAGCACCAAAGTATATGCATGGCAAGAGGACGAAAGTCCGTACCAAAAAATAGCCGAAGCTATTGAGAAATCAGGAATTTCAAAAGGAAAAATAGGCATAGAAGAAAGCGTAAGATTCTTCATTTTTAATGGTGTCAAAGAAGCCGCTCCACATTTGGAATTTGTAAGTGGAGATGCTATTACCATTCCATGCCGAATGATAAAATCGGTTTCGGAAATACTGCTGATGCAAAAAGCTACCGAAATTACTATAGCAGCCATCAAAATAGGATTTAAAAGCTTAAAAGAAGGATGTACGCCAGCCACATTCTCAGAAGTCGTAGCCGCTGCACATACCAAAATGGGGGCAAGTCATGAATTTGCTTCTTGTAACTTTGGCGAAGCATCTGCTTTTCCACATGGTTCTGGTAGACCTCAAATACTGAAAAAGGGAGATGTAGTTTTGGTAGACTGTGGCTGCACCGTAGAAGGTTATAATTCGGACATAAGCCGTACCATAGTTTTTGGAGCCTCCCCTACGGCTCGTCAGCAAGAGATTTGGGACTTAGAGAAAAAAGCTCAGGCCGCAGGTTTTGCTGCCGCTCAAATAGGCAAGAAACTCCATGAGGTAGACGCCGCCGCCAGAAAAGTGATTACAGACGCAGGCTTTGGTCCAGCATATCAATTACCCGGCTTACCACACAGAACGGGTCACGGCATAGGCATGGATGGGCACGAATGGGGTAATGCCGTCAAAGGAAATGAGACCATCATAGAAGCAGGCATGTGTTTTAGCATAGAACCCACCATTGCTATTTTAGGGGAATTTGGGGTGCGTTTAGAAGATTGTGTTTTCATGAGCGATGATGGTCCAAAATGGTTTTCAAAGCCAAGCCCTTCTATTAAAGAGCCGTTTGATTAATATGCTATTTATAGACTTCTTAAGGATAACCTGAGTATATTGATTTTGGCATTCATGCGTATGAATACCGAATATTAGTCGCTAAAATTTAATATATCAAAATCATGAAAAAAGAAGTACAAAGAGGAGCACAATCAAATTCTATTTATGGCCTTGGCTGCATTGGTGCTGTAATCTATTTCCTAACTACCGCTACAAGTTTCACGATGGGTGTGGTGGGCGTTTTAAAAGCTGTGGTATGGCCAGCCTATTTTGTTTACGAAGCTTTTAAAAGTTTTGGGATTTAACCATCATTACTAATGTCAATCAACTTTTTCTCGGCATAATTTTTCTACCTAAGAATTGACAGAAAAAAAACAGATGAAATTCTCACTAAATTTTCAACTCTTGACGGTTGCTACTTAATTAGCAGACCCTAATTATACCTATCCTTTAAATAAAATACAATCGTATATTTATGTATTCCATGGTATAAATTATTATTTGCAAAAAACACAAACTTGCTATGAAAAAAAATACATCTTTACTTTTAGCTACAATATTATTTGCCAGTTTTCTAACCAAAGCCCAAAATGTAACCATTACCCCATCAGGTATTACCCCAACCATGTCGGGTACCTATCCTCGGCTTTCTTACGATGCCATAAATGCTCTTCCTAGCCCACAAGAGGGCGATATCGCTTATGACCTTACCTTTTCTTGCCTAAGGGTGTACAATAGTGTTAAATGGGTTTGTACCCAATCTAGTACCGATGTCACCCCAAATATAGCAGCCATAATTACTGCAGGAGGTACTTCCTCAGACGAAGGATCTGCCGTTGCCGTTGATGCCAGCGGTAATATTTTTATAACAGGAAGTTTTAGCGTTACCGTCAACTTTGGAGGAATTTCGAAAACTTCAGTTGGGTCTTCAGATGTTTATGTGGCTAAATACAATAGCTCTGGCGTTTTACAATGGGTGGAGACAGCTTATGGACTTGGTTATAATGCTGGGACTGATATCGCTTTGGATGCTAGTGGAAACGTGTTTATAACAGGGGGGGTTAATGGAAGTGCAACTTTTGGTGGAACTGCCAAATCTTCGGCAGGAGATTTTGATATTTTTGTGGCTAAATACAATAATTCTGGAGCTTTTCAGTGGGTACAGACAGCAGGAGGAACTGTTCGTGATCTTGCTAAAGGAATAGCAATTGATCCCAGTGGAGATGTGTATATTACTGGTGAATATAGTGGTGCTGCATCCTTTAGTGGAACACCAAGAACGTCTACAGGAGCTTCTGACATATTTATAGCTAAATACAGTAATTCTGGGGCTTTTCTATTGGTGAAAACCATAGGAACATCAGGTTTAGATTACAGCAATGGAATCGCGGTGGATGCCTATGGGAAGGTGATTATAACGGGTAGTTATAGTGGAACTATTTACTTTGACGGAATCATGAAAACCTCGGCAGGAGGAACCGATATTTTTGTGGCTAAATTTAATCCAGATCTTGGTACTTGGTTATGGGCGGAATCTGCAGGTGGGTCAACCTGGGATGAAGGCAACGGCATTTCCCTTGATGCTAGTGGAAATGTTTTTATAACAGGTTATTTTTTGGGATCTGCCAACTTTAGTGGAACTCCAAAAATATCTGCTGGTAGTTATGATTACTTTGTGGCTAAATACAATACTAGTACTGGTGCTTTGCAATGGGTTCAAACTGGGGGTGGATCTGATGCTGATATTGGCAACGGTATTACTGTTAATGCTAGTGGAGATCTGTATATTACAGGATATTTTAGCAATACTGCTATATTCGGCGGAACTTCAAAAACAACGGCAGGAAGTTCTGATATCTTCGTAACGAAATACAATAATTCTGGGGATTTTCAATGGGTAACGACCGCTGGTGGAACCATTTCTGATATTGGATACGGCATTGCAGTGGATGCCAATAAGAATATTTATGCTACAGGTAGATTTCAAGGAACTGCCAATTTTGGAGTAAAACCCAAAACATCAGCTGGTGATACTGATATTTTTGTAGCAAGGATACAAGAGTAAGCTAAACGATTAAAATAGAATCTATTGAAAGAGGACTCTGTCTTTTTTAACACAATTATGAATTAGGAAATCAATTACGAGCCTAAATTGGGATTTAAGCATGCGTCATAATTTAATCAACTTTTTTCGGCCTTCATTTGTTCTACCATAGAATTGATAGAAAAGACAAATGAAGCTAAACATTGATAATACTTTCATAAATGAACTTCCAGCGGATACCGAATTAGAAGTATTTCCTCGTCAAGTTTCAGAGGCTTGCTTTTCCTTTGTGAAACCTAGGATTCCAAGTGAACCAAAACTTCTACATTATTCCGCCGAAATGGCCAATGAATTGGGTATTTCTAAATCAGATGCTGAGTCAACTGAATTTATTGAATTAGTCTCAGGAGCAAAGGTTTATGACAATACCAAACCCTACGCCATGTGCTACGGCGGGCATCAATTTGGACATTGGGCGGGACAATTAGGCGATGGCCGAGCTATCAATCTTTTTGAAGTTGTACAAAACAATAAGCGTTGGGCATTACAGCTAAAAGGCTCTGGCCTTACCCCCTATTCCAGAACTGCGGACGGTTTAGCCGTCTTAAGGTCGTCTGTTAGAGAGCATTTATGCAGCGAAGCCATGTTTCATTTGGGCGTACCCACTACACGTTCGCTTTCTTTGGCCATAACCGGCGATGAAGTCTTAAGAGATGTGCAGTATAACGGAAACCCCGCTTATGAAAAAGGAGCCGTAGTATGTAGAACCGCTCCTAGTTTTATTCGTTTTGGTAATTTTCAACTATTAGCCGCCAGACAAGACCGTACAAATCTTCGTCTTTTGATGAATTATACCATTCGCCATTTCTTTCCAAACATTAAAGAAAACACCAAAGAAGGCTACATTCAATTCTTTGAAAAAGTAGCGAAAGACACGCTTAAAATGGTGATGCACTGGCAGCGAGTGGGTTTTGTGCATGGCGTAATGAATACGGATAACATGTCTATCTTGGGACTTACCATAGATTTTGGGCCTTATGGATGGCTAGAAGGATATGACAGAAACTGGACACCAAACACCACCGACAGCCAGCACAGAAGATATAGGTTTGGACAACAGCCAAACGTAGCTTTATGGAATTTAGCTCAACTAGGAAGTGCCCTAAATCTGATTATTGATGATGTGCCTGCCTTAGAAAATATCCTTAACGGATATCAGGATTCATTTACTATAGCGTATCAAAAAATGATGCGAGACAAGCTGGGATTCAATTCAGAAGAGGACACCGACGAGCTATTATTTCAAGATTTAGAAAAAACGCTTCATCTCACAGAAACAGATATGACCATTTTCTACAGAAACTTGGCCAATTTCAAAAAGGATGAAAATCTTGCAGACAATAGCACAGCCTTAGACTTTATAAAAGACGCCTTTTATTCGCCCGAAGAGCTGAAGGACGAAACTTTAAAAGGATGGCTAAACTGGCTAAAATTATATCAAAACAGACTTCAAAAAGAGGACACAAGCGACGAAGCCAGGAAAACAAAAATGAATACTGTTAATCCTAAATATGTATTGCGTAATTACATGTCGCAGCTAGCCATAGACGCTGCAGACAATGGCGATTACAGTTTAATAAGTGAACTACACGAACTCCTCAAAAAACCATACGACAACCAACCAGAAAACGAAAAATGGTTCGCCAAAAGACCAGAATGGGCAAGAAACAAGGTAGGCTGTTCTATGCTTTCGTGTAGTTCGTAGAAGAGATAATTTCTTATCCGCAAAAAAGTTATTTGTTACAATTTTGGCTTTTAGTCGCCAATATTCCGCCAAATGCGTTGCTGTGGTATCTAAATTCAAGACGGGTTACATCCGTCTCTATTAATATGATACCCCGCTGGGGCATATATGACTTCAAATTAATTAAATCCTTATCTCCAAAATACTGTGTGAAGAATGGTCGAAATTTCAACATACTCAGCTAAATACATTGACTAAACTTAAATCTCGAGTGTTCAAGTTTATTTTGGAAAATGGTTTTTGCCTCGTTTTGGCCGAAACCAAAATGAGGGTCCGTCTGGCAAGACAGCGAAGAGCAAGATTTAGGAAATAATAAAACTAAACTATTTACTAAATCAACATCTAATCCGTCATTATCATCTAAGAAACGTTTGTCACGATTTTGGCATTAAAGGCCAAAATCACGCCAAAAAAAAAGCAAATTGACCTTTTACGAGGGGTTTCACCCCTCGCTACCGACGTATCGCTCCTACGGAGCTAAGACAGAGAAATAACATACAGAACAAAAAACATATAAAATAATCAATACGAACATTTCAAAACCAAAAACTGTTTACCAACCATGGAAATAGGAATAGACAGTTTTGCGGCAGCACCAGCAGATAAAAGTGTTTCATCAGCTCAGGCAATGGGTGAACTCATTGACAGAATGGTCTTTGCAGACCAAATGGGATTAAATATTTTTGGTATTGGCCAGCATTACCGAAAAGACTTTCTAGATTCTGCCCCGAGCATGATATTGGCGGCAGCTGCTGCTAGAACAGAAAACATCATTTTAACCTCCGCTGTAACTGTTTTGAGTTCATCTGACCCGGTAAGAGAGTTTCAAAACTACGCGACACTAGATTTAATATCACAAGGCAGAGCAGAGATGGTGGTAGGTCGTGGTTCGTTTATAGAATCATTTCCACTTTTCGGTTTTCGACTTGACGATTACGACGATCTTTTTGCTGAGAAGCTGGAATTGCTCCTACAAATTCGTGATAATGAAACCGTGACATGGAAGGGACAGTTTAGAGCTCAGCTGCACAAACAATCTGTTTATCCAAGACCGATGCAAGAGAAATTGCCTATCTGGTTGGGTGTGGGTGGCACGCCTGCATCTTTTAAACGTGCAGGGCATTTAGGTTTACCACTTATGGTGGCTATTATTGGTGGAGAAACACACCGTTTTCGTCCTTTGATAAACGCTTACAGAAAAGCAGGTGCAGAAGCAGGTCACTCTCCTGAAACCTTGAAAGTGGGGATTCATTCCTTGGGTTATGTCGGTAAAACAGCTGATATCGCTATTGAAACTTATTACCCAGGTTACGCCAAAATGTTTACAGAAATAGGGAAAGAGCGTGGCTGGCCGCCGGTAACCAAAGAGCGATTTGATGCCCAAAACAGCCATTTTGGTTCCATGGTAGTAGGAAACCCTGAAGAAGTAGCCGAAAAAATATTACGACATAGCGAAGCTCTTGGTGGTATCAGCAGATTTACTTTCCAGATGGATGCTGGCATGAATCACGAACAGCTCATGTCTGCCATTGAATTGATAGGAAAAGAGGTAATTCCTTTGGTGAATAACACCCATTAGATTTAACAAAAATATGTGCCGATGAAGATACCCTTATGGGGTATAAAATGAATAGTATAAGGAAAATTTGAGATAACAATAATTTGGCGAGATTTTGGCCTGCAAAAGCCAAAATCATGACAAATTTTAAACCTTAGGTTTCTTCTTTTTTGTTGCTTTAGCAAGCGGATTAAAAGCAATCATCTTATCTACCCAATAAGATAAATCTTCTTCGGAATCCATACCTAAGGGTGTCACAAAAACATAACCCTTCATTGGCCTGCCAGTGAAATCCATAGGTAAGACATTTTCCTTTTTAATCTCGGTTTCATACGCCTCCTCCCCTATTCTGGCCATCAAAAGACTATCGCCAAATTTCTTGTCGATATGAATACCACAGAGCATTTTATCATCCATTTTAAAGCATAGTCCACCCATCATTTTCATTTCTTCAAAATGGATTTTCTTCTCCTTTAAACTTTGTCTGATTCTGTCTGCCAGGTATTCGTCGTATGCCATATCGATTATAAATTAATAGGAGTAAATATAATCAATTCCGAATTGCTGCCCCAGAGAGGCATAATTTTGATAGCAATGGATAAAATCCGTTGCTATCAAATTGAAGTTGTCATTTATTTGTCACAAAATTAAGCGAATCTCACCTTCCTAACCAAGACTCATTTTACCTAAAACTCCCACCTATAATTTAGCATAGGAATCATACCTAATTGATTTTTCCGAACCACTTTCCTTTGGAAAACATCATAATAATCAAAAGCCACATTTTCATAATTAGCCACGTTCTGAATATCCAAAGAGAGCATGGTATTATATTTCTTCTTCGACTTTTTAAGATATACTCTAATGTCTGGTCTAAAATAATCTGGAAGGCGTTCTGTTAGGTTTTGGGTATAATCAAACACCGTCTTTCCTTGAGCTGCAGAAGCCGCTAAATCTATCTCATAATTTCTGAAACCACCCATCCATACTACTCTTATGTTAGCTCCCAGAATACGATCCTTTTTCAAATCCCATTCCTTTCCTACTGTCAGATTGACAATATGATTTCCACTAAATCTGGTCTCGTAATATTGACCATCAGCTGCTTCAAACTCCGACTTATAAAGCGTACCGTTTATCAAAGCAAAAAGACCCTTATCCAGATACTTTTGGTAACCCACTTCTAAACCATAATTCCTTCCCTTGCCGTTTTGATTCAAATCGAATGGAATAATAAAATCACTCAAATTCAAGCCTGATAAAAAGTTATTTCTACTTCCCAATCTTGGGCTCAAGGCATTGGACAGGGCTTGATAATAAACTTCTGTTTTTATAGAGGACGAACTATTAAGCTGTGTTTCTTCACTTAACACAACGTGATGAGCCAAAATAGGTTTGATATCTGCCACTTGGTCGTTTAGCCAAGGTGAATTGAGTTGAGAATGAAAACCGTATGCGAGATTTATATCATTTTTAGCATTTATTTTGTAGCCAAAAGCCGCTCTAGGTTCTAAAGTAGTGGTCTGGGTAAGAATATAATTTAGATTATGTAAACCTAAAACCAAGTTTCCAGATCTACCAATATTGGTGTTCCACTGTACAAATGGCTCTATCACCAATGAAGTATATTCGCCTGCATATGTATTCTGACGCGACAATACGGAATCTTGAGAATACGTAGCATAAACACCACCCTTTAAGCTGCTAGCACCATTAACTCTATGGCTTAAAATACTAGAAAATGATAATTTGCTAGACTGCATAACATCCTCTAGTGGCGTTACATTGATAATGGCATCCACACCTGCATCTTGTAATCTTTCATTTTTAAGCCCAGAATAAACCAAGGCGTTCTTCCATAAATAAGTACCCTTAAAATGCTTGGAATGTGTAACTCCTCCAGCAGCCATTTTACCTTTATAATTGATGTTATACTGATCTTTTTCAAATTCTGGTCCATTACCATCTTCATCGTCAAAAGCAAAATCGTTAGAATTTATCCCACCCATACCAAAGATGGTAAAGTCGCCCATTTTCTTATTTGGAAAACTAAGATTAACCGCTAAATCTTGAAATTTGATGGTTTCACCTCCAAAAGACAAGCCACCTAGAGCCAAAAGCCCTGTGAAAGAATAGCGATAATTAACCAAATAACTACTTCCAGTTTTCTTATTGAGAGGTCCTTCGGAAGCTAAATCTACGCCAATTAAACCCACCTGTGCAGTATGTTCATATTCCTTATTATTTCCTTTGCGAAGTCGCATATCCATAATTCCCGAAAGAGCATTTCCGTATTCGGCAGGAAAAGCTCCTGTTAAGAAATTGGTATTACCCATCATTTGTGCAGAAACCATAATGACGCCTCCGGCATTTGAGGTTGCTTGGTCAGAAAAAGTACCTGCATTGGCGGTGTGGTTTGGATTCACTATTTCCATACCTTCAAGTCGCCACTGCAAACCCGTTGGGTTATTACCTCTTATGCTCATACCATTGGCTTGGTCGTTTGCATTTGCCACGCCAGGAAAAGCTAGAGCCAGACGAGCAGGGTCAAAAAACGTGGCTGGGAAACGCATCACTTGCTCTACCGTTATACTTTGCAAACTGGTTTTAGCTCCAGATAAGTTTGGACTAGCAGCCGTAATGGTAATCGCTTCCAAATCTCTGGTAGCTTCTTCCAATAAAATGGAAAGTACTATTTCTTTATTGGCTGTTAAGGCCAATTCTTTTACCACTTGTTTGGTGTAACCTACCATAGAAATTTCCAATTCCAAACGACCCACAGGGACATTATCCAGAATAAAAGAGCCGTCTTCCTTAGTTGTCGTTTGAAACTTAGACCCCACTACGCTGACCGCAGCTCTTCCCAAAGGGGCTTCCGTCAATAAGTCTTTCACTGTTCCTCGGAGTACGTTAGTCTGCTGAGCAGACAATATTTGAGCTGCAAAAACAGCTGCAAAAAATAAAATAAACTTTTTCAAATTGATAATTTCTAATGAATCTAAAACGCTTTAACCTAATTTAGATTTCAAAGTTACATCATATTCAAAAACCACCTATCCTATTCTGTATAAAAACGGCTTTTGATTTTTTATAAGCCCGTTTTATGGAGATATTTAATGCTACTATGTCGCTATATAAAATCTACGGTTCTTCTGCTGGTTCAGGTAAAACTTTTACGCTGACCAAAACTTATTTGCAACTTGTTCTATCTTCTTCAAGTCCGAATTATTTCAAACAAATACTCGCCATTACTTTCACCAATGATGCTGCCTCAGAAATGAAAAGCAGGATTATTGAAACCTTGAAAGAACTGGCAGGATCTGAGGAAGAAATGTCTTCTAAAACCAAGGTCACTTTAGCCGCTTTGAAAGAAGATTTGCCAGAGCTGCATCCCCAGCAAATACAACAAAGAGCAAAAGCCGCCTTTGAGCAAATCCTCCAAGACTATGCAGATTTCAACGTCAAAACCATTGACAGCTTTGTGAATCAATTGGTGAGCTCGTTTTCTTTGGATTTGGGCTTGCCTTATAATTATGAAGTGGTTTTAGACAAAGACCCTTTACTGTTAAAGGCCGCTGAAAGAGTTTTTGATAAGATAGGTTTAGCCGGAGAAGAGCATCTCACAGATTTGATAGAGAACTTTGCCCAAGAGCAGGCAGAAGATGGGAAAAACTGGCAAATGCTGTTGCCCAATCTTGCCAAATTTGCCGGTAACCTTTTCGACGACCAATATTATAATATCATTCAAAAAAACGATAAGCTCAATTATTCCGATTACTTAAGTGTAAAAAAACAGGTTAACAAATACCTTAAAGTAACCCAAAACACTTTCGTACTGATAGGCAGGCATGGTATTGATATTTTAGAGAAAGCAGGCTTAAGTATTGAAGACTTTGCTTACGGAAAATCTGGATTTGCCTCAATTTTTATATACGCAGCTGATGCAGAAAGTAAAGTACTAAACGACCTTTGGGAACCTACAAACAGAATGAAGGATGCCGTAGAAAATGACAAGTGGTATTCTAAGGGTTTAGGGACAGATAAGAAGGCGGCGATTGATGCGGTAGCGTCTGAATTAAGCACTTGGTTTAATCAACTCATCCACTTTTTAAATAAAGAAAAGCCAAAATACCTTCTTCTGAAAGAAGTAAGAAACAATCTAGACAATCTGGCACTGCTAGGAGAAGTAAAAGAAGAGTTTGGTAAAATACTGATGGAAAACGAACTCGCCTATATCACGGATTTCAATAGACGTATCAATAAAATAGTGGCAGACGAGCCCGTTCCTTACATTTTTGAAAGACTAGGCGAGAAGTATAACCACATTCTGATTGACGAATTTCAAGACACCTCAGATGTTCAGTATTTCAATTTACTACCACTCATAGAAAATGCCCTGTCCAAAAACCATTTCAATATGCTGGTAGGTGACCCTAAACAGTCTATCTACAGATGGCGTGGTGGTAAAGTGGAGCTCATGATTCATGTGCTCAATAAAAATACAGACGCACTAAAGGCAAACGAATTATTATCTGACAACCAAAGATTTTCTGTGGACTACACCACTGCCATGGTACAGAAAGAGAACCTTCAAAAGAACTTTAGAAGTAAGAAAGAGGTGGTGGAGTTCAATAATGATTTTTTCACCAAACTAGCCGACAATTCCCCCGAAGAAATCATAAAACTGGCTTTTGAAAATAAAACGCAAGAGACCCATGGCGGCACCAAATCTGGCGGACATATAGAGATAACGCTGATAGAAGACCAAAAAGATCAAGAGCCCATAGACGAAACCGCATGGACGCTGGCTCAAATAGAAATCAGAATTAAAGAGGCCTTGGCCGCTGGCTATTCCTACGAAGACATGGCCATTCTTTGCAGAAAAAAAGGCCCGCAAGCAGCCGTAATAGCGGAGCATTTAATGACAGAAGGCTATGAAATCATTTCAGCTGATTCTTTATTGTTGAAAAACAAAATGGGCATTTCTCTTTTGATAAGTATGCTTAAGGTCTACCAAGACCCTAAAAGCATCACCAACCATTCTGAGGCTATTTTGATTTTTCACAGATATAAAGGATTAAAATTCCCTACGGATATAGATTTTAAAGATAAAGAGCACAGCTGCTGGACCTTCTTAGCAAACCAAGGCATTAGCTTTGAGCAAGAAGTTTTAGGTGCTTTTGGAATTTACCAGTTGACCGAGTCCTTTGTAAACAAACTGGGCATGTTTGAAGACAAAGCCTTGTTGCCATACATTTTCGCTTTCTTCGATATTGTACAAAATCACATTAAAACCTCGGGAAACAGCCTTTCAGAGTTTTTACAGGTTTGGGAACAATCTAAAAACAGTTACGCGGTAAGCGTTTCAAAACCTGGAGCCATCACGGTTTCTACCATCCATAAATCTAAGGGTTTGGAGTATCCTGTAGTGATAGTGCCGTTTGCCAATTGGTCTACCACGCCTAATAACTATTCTAGTCTCTGGGTAGATTTAGAGGGTTTACCTTACGACGAGCTCAACACCGGAACCAGTGTATTAAATGCAGCCCCGCTGAAATACAAAAAAACGCTTGAGGCCACTTTAATAAATGAGCAATATCTGCGAGAACTAGAATTCACAAAACTGGAAGCTCTAAACATATTATATGTGGCGTTTACCAGACCCGTGGACAGGCTTTATGTTTTGGCGGCCAAACCAAAAAGAAACCCGAATACTGTCTATCAATATTTAGAGGACTTTGTAGGTCTAAGCATTTCTCCATCTGCCGAATCTAAACATGTATTAGCAGAAGGCGAACCCAATAGCGAGCCAAAAAATACCATAGAAGCCGATGATAATTATGTTTTAAATACGATTAATAGTCGTGAAAACCTCGGCAGATTAAAGCTCAAATCCAATCTAGATAAGGTTTTCAATGAATTGAACCAACGCGACCAAGGAAACCTTATTCATACTTTATTCTCTGAAATAGGAACAGCCACAGATCTGGACCAAGCCATTCAAAAAATGCAATTTGATGGTCTTATTCTGGAAATAGAAAAAGAAGAACTAAAAAAGGAGGCTCAGAAGATCCTTGAAAATCCTTTGCTAAAACATCTTTATTCTGGCGATATCAGAGTCGAAAACGAAAGAGATATTTTGGTAAAAAATGCGGATATCAGCAGACCAGACCGCGTGGTGTATCAAGAAAACAAGGTCACCATTATAGATTATAAAACGGGTAAAAAGCATAACACGCATACAACCCAGATAAAGCACTACGGCGAATTATACCACCAAATGGGTTACGACGATGTGGAGCTGTTGTTGATTTATTTGAATCCTGTGGAGATTGTAAGGGTTTAGATTTTCGATTTCCAAAAGCCGAACTTGTTGCGAATCGTTCAATTTTGACCAAAATAGTCCGAAATTAAAACAAGTGCAAACACCTTACAGCTTAAAGCCAACAGCCAATAACAAAGACTAAAAGCCAATAGCATACTGCAAAAAGCTAAAAAACTGTAAATTTGCCAAAATCCGTGATAATTCTCCCAACATCAGACATCGAACAACAGACATCAAGAAAACATTGAACTTCAAAGAACATCTTTTACAATTTCCCATTTTCACCACCCTTGGAAAAGCTGCCGACGAGCTTGATTTAGAAACCTATGTCATCGGTGGCTACGTGAGGGACCTCATTTTGCAGCGACCAAACAAAGATATAGATGTGGTTTGTATAGGCAGCGGCATAGCTCTTGCCACCAAAGTAGCGGAGGCCCTTGGTCCAGACACACATCTGAACGTTTTTAAAAATTTTGGTACGGCTCAAATCCCTTTTGGAGATTTTGATTTGGAGTTTGTGGGAGCTAGAAGAGAGTCTTACAGAAGTGACTCCAGAAAGCCAAGCGTAGAAGATGGGACCCTAGAAGACGACCAAAACCGCAGAGATTTCACCATCAATGCCATGGGTATTTCGCTGAACAAAAAGACTTTTGGAAAGCTGATAGATCCTTTTGATGGTTTGGGCGATATTGAAAGAAAAATACTTAAAACACCATTAGAGCCAGGCATTACTTTTTCCGACGACCCACTTCGCATGATGCGTGCGATTAGATTTGCTACGCAATTAAACTTTGATATTGATACCGAGACTTTTGAGGCCATCGCCTCCATGAAAGACCGTATCAGCATAGTTTCTCAAGAAAGGATAACAGACGAGCTGAATAAGATTATCATGACGCCTGTGCCGTCTTACGGCTTTAAACTGCTTTATAATACGGGGTTGCTTAAAATCATTTTCCCAGAAATGGAAGCCCTACAAGGCGTGGATGTAATTGATGGCAAAAAACATAAAGATAACTTTTATCATACCCTTCAGGTATTGGATAATATCTGCCCTAATACCAACAGCCTGTGGGTACGTTGGGCGGCTATTTTGCATGATATAGCTAAACCTCCGACCAAGCGTTTCAATAAAAAAGTGGGTTGGACTTTTCATGGACATGAAGACTTGGGAGCCCGCTGGGTCAAAGGAATCTTCAAACGCATGCGACTGCCGCTTGATGGTAAAATGCGTTCTGTCAAAAACTTGGTAAAGCTACATCTCAGACCCATCGCATTGGCTAAAGAAGGTGTCACAGACTCGGCCTTACGTCGCATACTTTTTGAAGCTGGCGAAGACCTTGAAGACCTCATGAAACTCTGCCGTGCAGATATCACCTCTAAAGACGCTAACCGCGTAAAACGCTACCTGAAGAACTTCGACAAAGTAGAGGAGTTGCTCATGGAGCTAGAGGAGAAAGACAAACTAAGAAACTTCCAACCTGTTATCACAGGTGAAATTATTATGGCGGCTTTTGGTTTACCACCATCAAAAGAAGTAGGCGTACTCAAAGTGGCGGTACGTGAAGCCGTACTAGAAGGCGATGTACCAAACGAACTAGAGGCTGGTTTTGATTTTATCACGGAAGAAGGCAAGAAAATGGGCTTTCAGCTGGATAAGACTTTGGAAGAGGTTATGGAGGCCGTAAAGAAAGAGGTTTCTGAATAAGCAAAACATCTATTACTCATTGGTTTTACCTCGCTCTTTTAGGAATACCTTTTGATGATTTTAGGTTTTATAGGGGTATCGCTTAAACTAAGTTATTGGAGCTTTTATGATAATCAACTAAAACTCAAATTCACAAGCTTTACAATAATGCTTAGACCTGTTGCTTAAAGATTCCCAAAAGCCTAATTTTTCTATATAAGTATCTTCATTTCCGCAGTTTGGACATTCCTTTAGAGTGCCCTCATAATCTTTCCCTTTGATTTGAACTTCCTTACCAAAATCACTTTCAATTCTATTATCATCAATTTCCTTAAGAATAGCCTTCGCTGCTTCTAAGTCCTTTTCCCGCACCTGAAGTTTAATACCACCTATGGCGTTTGAAACAACTGGATCGGCAGACACCGTTTTTTGGTCTTTTAAGAAATAATAAAGCCCAGCATCCTTAAAACGAGGCTCATAAAGCATCGTTTCAGAATCGTAATAAAAGGTCTTTATCGTAATTAATGGTTCGTTCATAATCTTAGTTTAATTTAATAAAATTGGCAATTTAGTTCTGAGAAGCTATTCAAAAAATACCCCTACCCTAAAATCCCAATCCCAACGCCACAGGAAAGACATTTCTTTTTTATGCAGAACTCATTATAAAGTTCAATGCTCCCTTGGCTATCAAACATGGTTTTGGTTTCTAAATCTAAGCTATTCCAAAACTTGGTGATTTTGTTTTTCTCAGCGGGAATTTCTTCTAAAAAAGCTAAGGCTTTTTCTATCAATTCATGATTATCTATTTGTTTGGCGTAAGCTACCAAAACAGGGACAGCAGTATTGATAATTAAATTATGAATAGACGAAACGCCAATTCCCTTAAAGTCACGTCTATTTTCTTTACCAAAATGGTAGTGCTTTAGCCAATATTCAGAAGGCTTGGCTTCGAAGAATTTTACCAAAGTTTTGAAATCAGGGCTATCTATTAAAGAAGAAAAAAGACTTTTAGTCTGCGTCAATAAAACGGCAATTTGGCTTAGACGCACGGTTGGAAAATTAGCAGGCCTAGTCCGCATAAATCTCCATAACGAAGGTTCCATTGTTTTATCTGCTATTCCATGCTTAACGGCCAAGAAGTCAAACTCCGCTTTCAGTTTATGCCCATATTCGTCCAACTCCCCTTCCAGAAAACCTGCCATACCAAAAAGCAAAGCCTCTGTTTGAAAAATGGAGTTGGCATATTTCCTTAGCAGTTTAAAAGGTAGTTTTTCCGCCAAACTTAGAAATGCCTCATTATTGAGTTTAAAACCAAAGTTTCTAAGTAAGATTTGATACGAAACCTCCTCCCAATCATTCCCAAGTTGCTCAAATCGCTGCGTGACCTCCGCTCCTTTCCTTTGCATACGCTGCATTAGAGCATTCTCTACCATAGAAAATTTCTTAATACCCGGCACTTCCCTGAATTGGCTGAAACAAGGAATTTCGTCTTGTCCGTTTATCAAACTTTGGTATTGATGCAGCAGTGCTATCTCTGTGATTGCCTTTAAGACTAAAGTAGGAATTGGCTTTCCGGCAGTATTTAGAATATCCACATCATGCTCCCACACCACATGTAATATCACATTTTCGTAAGCAGGGTCATGTTGATGTTTATGAAGATTCCAGTCGGAAGATTTAATATGAATCTCTACACTTCCTGCCCACTCTACCTCTGCTATTTTCACCCGTGCCTCTTTAAAGTCGGGGCCAGAATCTGTATTATGAAAGCCCGTTTTAAGCACGGTTACCTGCTCATCATTCTCGGTTTTCAAATTAACCTTTTTGAATTTTTGATATTGCCAGAGATAGTGAAGGAAGTCTTCTTTCATTGGGTGGAGTCTTGATTATTAGCCTTATAAATATAATGAATTCCTTATAAAGGAATAGTATATTCTTTGATTCCTTAACTCCGTCAAAAAACTTCATCATGTAGAATCAAGTGATAAACTTCCTCAAATCCTTTTCTTTGTTGCCCATTCCTAGCGGGAATTCATTTTTCAAAAAATCAAGCAAAAAGTAGCACCATGCAAACTCACACATTCAAAAATTGACCTCTTCAATTTGAAAATAACCTTGGTAGTAGGATTTTGTCTGTGCTCATACAGTACATGGCTTTATAAGGTTGTATTAAATAATTTTATAATAAATATTCCACTTCTCCAAAATACGGATTGAAGTACTATTGATTTTTTGACCACCTCAATTACATTTATTTGGGATTTACCTACCAACAAAATCAATAGTACAAGTTTATTTTGGAAATGTTTTTTCGGTTCCTTTTTTCGAAAAAAGGAATGCCCGTCTGGCAAAGACAAGCTAAGCACTATCGGACGGATATTTTTTAATAAAAAAAGGGTATATAATGCCTATTTCTCTAGTATCTGAAAAACAAGTTTAGGGCCATTATCTAAAGATATTGTTCAAGCATTTCTGCCATTTGAACTTGTAGTTTTTCGGCTTCTTGGGCTGCAGTTTTTCCGAAGTCTTCTCCATTTGAAGCATAAATAATGCCTCTTGACGAATTTACTAATAGGCCACATTCGCTGTTCATTCCGTTTTTCGCTACTTCTTCTAAGCTTCCGCCTTGTGCTCCTACACCAGGAACGAGTAAGAAATGATTAGGGATGATAGCTCTTATCTCCTTTAGTAGGCTGGCCTTGGTAGCACCTACCACATACATCAGTCTATCGGCGTCAGCCCATTGAGAGCTTGTTCTTAGTACTTGCTCATAAAGCTTCTCGTCTCCAACAGAAAGTTGTTGAAAGTCTTTACTTCCTGGATTTGAAGTCAAAGCCAATAAAATGACCCACTTCCCTTCAAAATCTAGAAAAGGCTTCACGGAATCTTCACCCATGTAAGGAGCTACAGTAATAGAGTCGAAAGACATTCCAGAAGCTGTTTGGTCAAAAAAAGCTCTAGCATAAAGAGAAGAAGTATTTCCTATGTCTCCCCTTTTGGCATCCGCTATGGTAAAACAGTTTTTAGGAATATATGCTAATGTCTTCTGTAAACTCTCCCAACCTTTTGGGCCCATGGCCTCATAAAAAGCGATATTCGGTTTATAAGAAACCGCAAACTTTTCAGTGGCATCAATAATCTGCTTATTAAACTCGAAAACAGGGTCTGCCTCCTTCAACAAATGACTTGGAATTTTCTTAATATCTGTATCTAATCCCACACATAGGAACGATTCCTTTTCTTTAATTTCCTTAAAAAGTTCTTCTTTTGTCATTCTTCGAGTTTTTGAGTCCTCAAAGTTATGAGTAATTGGCTATTTTTGCGGCATCTTTTCAATAAAGCATCTAAATGGAATTTAAAAGGTCAGACATAGAAGGTTTAGTAGAAATTCAGCCACGTATTTTTGAAGACGCCAGAGGTTATTTCTTTGAATCTTATCAATACGATTTATTCAAAAAAAATGGCATCCCTGAAGTATTTGTTCAGGACAACCAGTCTTACTCAGATACAGGGGTATTAAGAGGACTACATTTCCAGAGAGAACCTTTTGCCCAAGGTAAACTGGTTAGAGTAATTAGTGGAAAAGTACTAGACGTAGCCGTGGATATCAGACCAGATTCTCCAACTTACGGTCAGTATGAAACGGTGCTTTTAGACGCGAAACTGAACAACATGTTCTACGTACCTGCTGGTTTTGCTCATGGCTTTTATACCATAGAGCCCGCTATCTTCTCGTACAAATGCACAAACCTTTATGATAAAGATAGCGAAGGGGGTATCATCTGGAACGACCCTGAATTAAATATCGACTGGGGAACAGAAAACCCAAATGTATCTGAAAAGGATTTGATTTTACCTTTATTTAAGGATTTTGCCAAAGGTTAAAATCCGACACTAGCCATATAAAAAGGGATGCCATTTCATTAATAGCATCCCTTTCTTTTTATTATTTATTCGAGTTTTACTCCGGAGAGCTCATTCTCTGACGATTTACTTCATAAAGTAAAACACCACAAGCCACAGACACATTTAAAGAGCCCACTTTACCTAGCATAGGAATTTTCCCTAACATATCACACTTCTCAATTAACTCATCCGAAATACCATCTTCTTCAGAACCCATCACAATGGCTATGGGGCCTGTAAGGTCATGTCTAAAATAAGTATCCTTAGTTTTTTCTGTACAGCCTATCACCGTAAATCCGCTGTCCTGTAATTCTTGAACAGCAGCCGTCAAGTCGTTAACTCTACATACCGGAATGTGCGTAAGTGCACCAGAAGACGTCTTCATGGCGTCGGAGTTTATCTGAGCAGCACCTTTATTAGGAATAATGATGGCATTTACTGCAGACGCCTCAGAAGTTCGGGCTATGGCACCAAAATTTCTTACATCGGTAATTCTATCTAATAGCAGAAAGATAGGCGTTCTACCCGTCTCAAAAGCCGTGGCAATCACATTACTTAATTCGGCATAGTTTACCGCAGAAACATAGGCTATCACGCCCTGATGGTTTTTGCCAGTAACTTTATTTAATCTTTCTACGGGTACTCTCTGAATACCAATATTTTTTTCTCTTGCTAGCGTTTCTACCTCGTCGTGAGAAAAACCCTTTTGAATTAATATTTTTTCTACATCTTTTTCAGAGTTTAAAACCTCCAAAACAGACTGAACTCCAAAAACAAAATCGTCTGGATTTTGTTTAGGTGCTGGTTTATGAAACCTTGATTTCTGC
The DNA here is from genome assembly GCF_055134445.1 of Arcticibacterium sp. NCBI lineage: Bacteria > Pseudomonadati > Bacteroidota > Cytophagia > Cytophagales > Leadbetterellaceae > Arcticibacterium > Arcticibacterium sp. Next base: position 273 of record NZ_JBSRVI010000125.1, on the reverse strand, counting down.
TGAAATGAATCTTGCTTTACTCCAAAACGCTTCCTGTTCTCCATGCTTCTACAAACGGGTACCAGTATGACCCATATTCTGGGTATCTCACTAATTCATAGTGGTCCTCGCTAAATTGATTTTGTTTGCGATAAAATGTAAATATAATTTCCGAGAAGTTGGCATTCTGAGCATATAGCCATACTTCACGCTGTCCCGTTCTCTGTATTCTAGTAGGCGGCCCCAAAATTAGGTAAATCATACCTTTATCTGTCTTCCATCCCTCTTTATATG
>NZ_JBSRVI010000124.1:0-14184 GCF_055134445.1 Arcticibacterium sp. | reverse complement strand
CTTTTTATCATCTACCAGAGCAGCACTTTTCAATGCTTTGTCTGTCAAAAGAAAATTAGCAGTATTATTGGTGCTTTTACCTAGCAAATCCAACTTACTTTTAACCAATTCCGTACAACTGATCTCCTTATTCAAAAGGGCATTGTGTAGTTTTAAAATTTCTGATTCCATATTACTCCTCAATCACTTTAGAAACTACCAAATAACCATTCTTGCTTTTTGGAAAATTTGCTTTGATTAAACTTTTTTCCAACTCCGAGCTTTCTATCACCTTATCTTCTCTTAGGCTATCCAGATTCACCCCTTCAATAGTTAGAGAATTGGTCAAATTGGTCTTTGCTCCTTTTATTACATCAAACAGTTTCTCAACTGCCTCAGAGGATTGGGCACCTTTTATACTGGATAGTACCTCCAGCGTCATTGTTTTACTCATTGCTAATCAAGCAGTTTGGGCATTTATCATGCCTTTCTAAATTTCCTTTATACTTCTGTTTCTAAACTCAGTTTTCGAAACAAGGCACAAAGGTAAAAAAGTACAGGGAAAATAGCATGGAAAATCTATGTTTGATAGCTATCTATTAATTCTTAAGAGAAACAATATCCAACATAATCCTTTAAATTTTGAAGTATATTTGCACAATATTTTAGTGCTTTTCTTCTTATACAATTAATAAAACTTAGCATCAATTGAAATCAATTAAACTCATCACTTTCCTTTTATTCAGCACTTGTGTGTTTGCTCAATCTGCCGATGATAAATTAGTAGAAAAGGTTACGTCTAACATTGGGAGTCAAACCAGGGCCGATAAACTCATAGAAATAGGAAAACAGTTTTTAGGAAAACCTTATTTAGGAGGCACTTTAGAATCTCCAAAAGAACAGTTGACATGTAGATTAGACGGCTTTGACTGCTATACTTTTGTGGAGACAGCTTTGGCACTGGCCCTTACTTCAGAAGCTCCTCAAAGGAACGTTGAAACCCTCAAAGAAGAACTTCAATTTTTAAGATATAGAGATGGAGAAGTAGACGGTTATGCTTCCAGAATTCATTATTTCTTTGAATGGGCAAAAATTGCAGCAAAAAATGGTGTCCTAACAGATTTGACGCCAGAGCTAGGTGAGCCAAATTCTAAAATTATAAATTTCATGGGCACTCACCGCCAATTTTACCCCGCTTTTAAAACGGATGAGAAGGTTTTAGCTCAGATTAAACTGATGGAAAAGAATGTGAGTAAGTATCAGTTTAACGAAATCAAGAAAGAGAATTTACCCAAGGTGCAAAACCAAATCAAAAACGGTGATATAATAGCTTTTACGTCTACCATTGCAGGTTTAGATGTAAACCACGAAGGTTTAGCTTACTGGAAAGGAGATAAATTACATTTTATGCATGCCTCTACAGAAGAGAAAAAGGTGGTCATCTCTGACGAAACGCTTCAAGAATACCTAAACAGGATAAAAAAACATTCAGGATTGATGGTTTTAAGAGTGAATGAGGATAGTGGTTTATAGACAAACAGCCATTAAAATTCTTAATTGAAAGAGTACCTTATACTATAAATATTTGTTTATGAATACACTGGAGCCTCTTTACTAATGTTAATGCACTTCTTACTCATTTAAAGATGGAACTCCGTGACTTTGTGGCCTTCCTTAAATCAAAAGCAGAGAAAAGTCCAAATTCAAAGAAAGAACGCTCTTTTGGTGTCTTGAAAGGAAAATCACTATCTCTGATGATTTTAATGAGCCTTTAGTGGTTTCTCTCTGGAATATTTTTTTGTCCAGAGAAGCCAAAAATGCTAATGTAACCAGCGAAAATGCTTGTTTCTTTAACATGATATGCCTTTGGTAAATCACCATAAAACTAGCAGTATCACGAAAAGACTTTGGTGAAATGCTAGTTAAAAATAACACTCAAATTCTTCCCATCACTTTTGAACATTTATTGACCTTAGTTAATATTCATAGAGATCCTTTTGATAGAATTATGATAACTCTAGCCTTGACAGACAGAAAGACCATGATTTCAAAAGATTCCTTTTTTACCAAGTACAAGAATTTAGAAGTACTTTGGTAAAAGACAAATACTTATTTAATGCGTTATACACCCCTTGCTAATACCCTTTTCAGTAAAAATAGAGCCAAGCTCGTTGAGCGACTTAAGAAAAATAGTATGGCTCTTTTGTGCTCAAACGATGTTATTCCGACCAATGCCGATGGCATCATGGGTTTTAAGCAAAACTCTGATTTGTTTTATTTGACAGGAATAGACCAAGAAGAAACCTATTTACTACTCTACCCTGACCATCCTAAAAAGAAGTTCAGAGAGATCCTTTTTATTCGTGAAACCAATGAGCATCTTAAAATCTGGGAAGGGGAGAAATTATCTAAAAAGCAGGCCAAGGAACTGAGCGGCATAACCACCGTCAAATGGTCTGATGAAATAGATAAATTCTTGGACAAAAACATTGACCTGCCTTGCAACATCTATTTGAATTCGAATAAGCATTCGGGTAGAAATGAGGACTTCGTGACCGAATCCATACAATTCAACAAGTGGATCAGAAAAGCTTTTGGAGTCAAAAAGCCAAAGAAACTCGCTCCTATACTCTGGGATTTACGCAGCATTAAAGAACCAGAAGAGCTGGAACACATCAAAAAAGCCATTGACATCAGTAAAAATGCTCTAAACCATTTTGCTAAGAAACTACGTGTAGGTGTTCCCGAGTATGAACTTGAAGCCGAACTCACCTACCAATTCCTTCTCAACAAATCTAGAGGGCATGCCTTTCAGCCTATAGTGGCTTCGGGTAAAAATGCTTGCGTGCTGCATTATATCAGCAATAATGAAATCTGTCAAGATGGCGACTTGGTCCTTCTTGATTTTGGTGCCGAATACGGCAATTACAACGCCGATATCACGAGGTGCTTTCCGGTCAATGGCAAATTCAATGATAGACAAAAAGAGGTTTACCAGTCTGTTTTAGACGTTTTCAAATTTAGCAAAGGAAGACTCGTGCCAGGAAACACCATGGCAAAACTCAGAAAAGAAACAGCTCAATTCATGGAAAAGGAGTTGATTAAACTCGGACTTTTAAGCCATAAAGAAATAGACGACCAAGATCCCAAAAAACCAGCATACAAGAAATACTTTCCTCATGGCGTTTCTCATTACCTTGGCTTAGATGTACACGATGTAGGGCCTGTAGATGTAGAATTCAAAGCGGGAATGCTGTTTACCTGCGAACCCGGAATCTATATTTTGGATGAAGGCATAGGAATACGATTGGAAAATGACATTCTCATTACAGCAGATGGAAACATCGATTTAGGTGCTGACATACCTATTGAAATAGAAGACATTGAAGCCATGATGGCATAGACTTCCAGAAGAAAGAACATATCATTTTAATAAAAAATATAGATTTCGCATTTAGCTAGGTCATAAATTCATGACCGATAAAGCTTAAGTTTGCATCCGATGAAAAGAGCAATTATAGATTTAGGAACAAATACGTTCCACTTACTTATAGTAGATCAGCAGGATAAGGTCCTATTCAAAACTTCGATGGCTGCCAAAATTGGCATGGGGGGTATCAATAAAGGAATTATCACCCCAGATGGAATTGAAAGAGGGATTGCTGTTTTAACCGTATTCAAAGAAAAAATCACGGAGTTCGACATTGACCAAGATCAAATCTTCGCTTTTGGTACCTCCGCTTTAAGAAGTGCCAGCAATCAAGCCGAAGTATTAAAAGCAATAAAAGAAAGCACTGACATTTCTGTTGAAGTAATTTCTGGCGACAGAGAAGCAGAGCTTATATATAAAGGGGTAAGTCAAGCGGTGCCAATCAAAGACAATAACCTCATTGTGGATATCGGAGGCGGAAGCGTAGAATTCATCCTTTGTAATGAAGAGGGCATACTTTGGAAAAAAAGTCTAGAAATAGGCGGACAAAGAATGATGGAATTATTCATAGATAGAGACCCCATTTCTCCTGCGGCCGTCAATAAACTGGACGATTATCTTAGAGAGAAACTATTGCCGCTTACCAATGCCATTCACCAATATTCTCCTAAAATAATGGTGGGTTCATCGGGTAGCTATGATACGCTAAATAGCATACATCATTTTAAACAAACGGGCGAAAACACACCAATAGACCAAATAGGATTTGATTATCCTTTAGAGGCGTTTATTGATATCTACGAACAACTGCTCACAAAAAACAGGGAAGAGCGAATGGCCATTCCTGGTATGATAGAATTAAGGGTAGATATGATAGTGGTGGCAGTTTGTTTAATTCGCTATTTGATTCAAAATTTCGGACTGACCACCATCAAAATCTCAAAATACGCGATGAAAGAAGGAATTCTAAAAGAAACCAATGCACTGTAATTACCATTTCTTTAAACATTTAGTCCCTGCCCTTCATGAAAAACTGGAAGGACTGGAAATGCTATCTTGTTTTAGTCAAGAGAAAGATGAACTGGTGATTGGTTTTGGAAATCCAGAGCGTGATTTTTTCATCAAATGCTCCGTTTTACCTAGCCACAGTGGCCTTTATTTTACAGAAGTATTTCATAGAGCTAAAAGAAACTCTATTGACCTTTTTAAAGATTTTATCAATGAAGCGGTTTTATCTGTCCAAGTTTTTGAAAACGAAAGAGCCTTTGCCGTATACCTGAGTCAGGACAAAATCCTGGTTTTTAAAATGTTTGGAAACAGGTGTAACGTCTTAACATTTAAAAATGAAAAACTGACGCAGCTATTTAACAATACGCTGAAGCAAGATTTTGAACTTCAACTCTCCGATTTCAGCAAAGAAAAAGTTGTTTCCTTTCAAGATTTTCTAGATGCCGAAGGCGATGTATTCAAAGTCTACCCTACTTGGGGCAAACTGCCTCAGAAAGTATACAAAGAAAAAAGTGGCGATGATCTAGAAGAAAACTGGGAGCTGATACAAAACATAAACCAAGCTTTAGTTCTGGGTCAGTTTTACCTCATCAAACTCAATGAGCGATTGCATCTCTCTTTAATAGAAGTAGGTGAAGTTTTAAAAACTTTTGACAATCCGCTAGAAGCGGCTAATGCATATTTCGTAGAAAAAATGCAGGTGACCCAGTTGGACTCAGAAAAGAACCAACTGAAAAGGAAAGTTCAGAAATCTATCAAGGGCTGCGAGACCTATATCAAACAAGCCAATGAAAGGTTAGATCAAATCATTTTAGCGACTAGCAATCAAGATATAGGGCATATATTAATGGCAAACCTTCATTTGGTTCCGTCTAAGGCGACCACTGTAGAATTACTAGATTTTGTTTCTAACGCCCCTATTACCATAAAGCTAAAGAAAGACTTATCTGCTCAAAAAAATGCCGAAAATTATTACAGAAAAGCAAAAAAAGAGAAGATAGAGATTGAATTCTTAGAGAAGAATATTGCCGAACGAACTCAGGAGGTCGCTTCGCTTCATGCCAAACTTGAAAACCTAGAAGAAGAAGTTTCCTTAAGAGACCTAAGGAAGTTTGCTCAAAAAGAAGACCTTTCTGAAAAGAAAAAGAAAGACAAAGGCGTAGACGAGCTTTTCAAAAACTTTGAAGTGGATGGGTATAAAATCTTAATTGGGAAAAATTCTAAAAATAATGATCTGCTCACTTTAAAGCATGCCACCAAAAACGACTTATGGCTTCACGCCAAAGATGTGCCAGGATCTCACGTGATTATAAAGGAAAGACCGGGTACAAAGACACCTATATACGTTATAGAAAGAGCCGCGAGCTTAGCGGCATGGTTTTCAAAACGAAAAACCGATACCATGGTACCGGTAATGTATACACCGAAAAAGTTTGTACGTAAAATAAAGGGTTCTTTAGCCGGACAGGTAGTCGTAGATAAAGAAGAAGTCGTTTTGGTAGAGCCTGTAGACCCCGCAAAATTCTAAGGTATATTACTTAGCAGCTATAGAGTAAAGCAAGTTCACCGTTCCTAAAGAATACAATTCCAGTTTCTGGACAGCATTCTTAATATAGACACCATTCACCAAAAACCTTACGACATCATTGTTTTGAGCTAAATCTAGTATGGCACTGATGTTTCCTTTCTCTCCAATAATCTCTGATGCTATTAATCTGCCACCTCTTACTAAGTTCACTTCTATTTCTGGAATCACTAATTCCGAACCAGCATCTCTACCCACAGAAAAAGCTTTAAACTCAATATTCCTATCACTGATATTGATGGTTTTGGCATTGCCTAAAGGCTTCCCATTGGCCGTAACTTTTATCTGCAGATGTGAAGGATTGTACACAGGTAAAATAGACACTTCACCTTGGGCAAGCACCGACAAAGAAGAAAAAAGACAGATAAGTATAAGAAGAAAATTTATTTTTTTAGAAAGCATATTCTTTGGATAGAATTAATGTTACAAAAGAAAGGAATCAAATTGGAATTGTCCAACTAATCTCACAATATTTTCCATGTTATCTATGAATTTTATACAAAAACCTATCCAATCTTATTAACTAACAAAAATCTCTATTAACTTTGGGCTTCGATGAATAAATCGGAATTCCTTCCCTGAAAAAATGCCAAAAAATCCCAATCTGAGATCTGTATTGATTATCGGCTCTGGCCCTATAATAATAGGTCAAGCCTGTGAATTTGACTACTCTGGCTCACAAGCCGCCCGCTCTTTAAGAGAAGAGGGTATTGAAGTTTCATTAATCAACTCAAATCCAGCTACCATTATGACAGATCCGCTCAACGCGGATTTTGTATATTTGAAACCCCTTGAGAAAAAATACATCAAGGAAATCCTAGAAAAGCATGTAGCCATGGGCAAGCCCATTGATGCAGTATTGCCGACTATGGGTGGTCAAACAGCCCTTAATCTGGCCATTGACTGCGACCAAGCAGGTATCTGGGAAAAATACAATGTAGAAATGATTGGCGTGGATATAGACGCCATCGAGACTACTGAAGACCGTGAAAAGTTCCGTTTAAAAATGATGGAAATTGGCGTTAACGTCTGTAAAGGACGTACGGCAAGGTCATTTTTGGAAGGAAAAGAGATCGCTCAAGAAATAGGTTTCCCACTAGTTATTAGACCATCCTTTACCATGGGTGGTTTTGGTGGCGGATTTGTAAACTCTCCAGAAGAATTCGACAAAGCCTTAAACGCTGGTTTGCACGCCTCTCCTACCCATGAAGTATTGGTAGAACAATCTATCTTAGGATGGAAAGAATACGAATTAGAGTTACTGAGAGATAATATTGGTAACATTATTATCATCTGTACCATAGAAAATTTTGACGCCATGGGCGTTCATACTGGAGATTCCATCACAGTAGCTCCAGCTATGACACTTCCAGATACAGTCTATCAGCACATGAGAGACATGGCCATCAAAATGATGAATGCTATAGGGATGTTTGCTGGAGGTTGCAATGTTCAGTTTGCTTTGAGCCCAGAAAATGACGAGCTTATAGGTATAGAAATTAACCCTCGTGTAAGTCGTTCTTCTGCCTTAGCTTCTAAAGCTACGGGGTATCCTATTGCTAAAATAGCTGCCAAATTAGCCATTGGCTATAACTTAGATGAGCTTATCAATCCTATAACAGGAAGCACTTCAGCATTTTTTGAGCCAGCCATTGACTACGTTATCGTTAAGGTTCCAAGATGGAACTTTGATAAATTCCCTGGAGCTGACAGGAAGCTAGGACTACAAATGAAAGCCGTGGGTGAAGCCATGGGTATTGGTAGAAACTTCCAAGAAGCTCTTCAGAAAGCATGTCAATCACTTGAAATCAGAAGAAACGGACTTGGTGCCGACGGAAAAGAATTAAGAGACCAAGCCGCTTTAAAAGAGAGTTTAGAGCACCCATCTTGGGACAGACTCTTCCATATATACGACGCTTTTAAAGCTGGACTTTCTTTTAATACCATCCAGAAGCTTACCAAAATAGATAAGTGGTTCTTACATCAGATAGAAGAACTTATTCATTTAGAAAGGAAGATTGAGGTTTACAAGCTGCCAGAATTACCTTTTGATTTATTGCTAGAAGCAAAGCAAAAAGGATACGCTGACAGACAAATAGCTCATTTACTTCATTGCTTAGAAAGTGAAGTATCAAACAAAAGACATGAGTTAGGAATTAAAAGAGCCTATAAATGTGTGGATACTTGTTCTGCAGAGTTCGAGGCTCAAACACCTTATTACTACAGTACTTTTAATGTCACTCAGGATAATCCTGATAATGAGTCTATCGTTTCCGACAAAAAGAAAATTTTAGTCATAGGTTCTGGCCCGAATAGAATTGGTCAAGGCATTGAGTTTGATTACTCTTGCGTTCATGGTGTTTTAGCAGCCAAAGAGTGTGGTTATGAAACCATCATGATTAACTGTAACCCTGAAACCGTATCTACAGACCCTGATATTTCTGACAAATTATACTTTGAGCCTGTTTTCTGGGAGCACGTTTATGACATCATTCAGCATGAGAAGCCTGAGGGCGTAATTGTGCAGCTTGGAGGTCAAACGGCTTTAAAGATGGCTGAAAAAATGACAAACTATGGTATCAAGATTATTGGTACTTCTTGGGAAGCGTTAGATTTGGCCGAAGACAGAGGACGGTTCTCTGAGAAACTGGTGGAGCTTGGTATTCCTTACCCTCCATTCACCACCGTTAGAACAGCCGATAAAGCGGTAGAGGTTTCTAAAGACCTTGGATTCCCTTTATTGGTACGTCCGTCTTATGTTTTGGGAGGTCAAAACATGAAAATCGTTATCAACGAGCAAGAACTAGAGCAGCATGTTGTTAAAATATTAAGTGACATTCCAGATAATAACATTCTACTTGACCACTTTTTAGAAGGAGCCGTAGAAGCAGAGGCTGACGCTATTTGTGATGGTGAAGATGCCTATATCATTGGAATCATGGAGCATATTGAGCCTGCAGGTATTCACTCTGGAGATTCTTATGCCGTACTTCCAGCCTTTGATTTGAGCGAAAACGTCATGAATCAAATTGAGGAATACACAAAGAGAATTGCGATAGCCCTTGATACCAAAGGACTAATTAATATCCAGTTTGCTATCAAAGACGAAATCGTTTATATCATTGAGGCCAATCCGAGAGCCTCAAGAACGGTACCGTTTATTTGCAAAGCTTACCAAGAGCCTTATGTGAACTACGCCACCAAGGTTATGCTAGGAGAATTAAAGGTAAAAGACATTAAGTTTAACCCTATCAAAAAAGGTTACGCCATAAAAATACCGGTATTCTCTTTCCATAAATTCCCGAATGTAAATAAAGAACTAGGGCCAGAGATGAAGTCGACTGGTGAAGGGATTTACTTCATTGACGACCTCAAGGATGAGTTCTTCTTAGACGTTTACAAAGAAAGAAATATGTATATGAGTAGGTAATTAATGACCTCTCAAACCTTGATACTAAAAAGCGGCATAATGATATTATGCTGCTTTTTTTTATGTATAACATTTAGATTTTGTTAAATCACCTTCAGAAAAAATGGATTGTGGCATTTTTTTAATTAATTAGGGTACTTATTCAACCCTTATCTATGAAAACACTATTTGGCAGATGCTATGGACTACCATCTTTCAACATAATAACCGCTCGATTTCTTCAAATCGAGGCATAAAATTATAACTGGTTTCTCTAAGTATAAGGGTTATTAAAATTTCGAAATTCATAAAAACAGAACGTATCAATGCAAATTGATTTTGACTTAAGTGCAGGTGATTTAAAAAGTAAACTTGCCGACTTCTGGAATTTATCCGGCAAAAAAATTCTTGATATTGAAAAGAATTACGACAGCTCCAATGGAGCACCCGTTTTCACCATCAATGGCAAATACTCTTCAAGAGGTTGGACAGAATGGACAGAAGGGTTTCAATATGGCTCGGCTCTTCTACAGTTTGAAGCCACCGGAGACGAACAATTCCTAAAAATTGGAAAAGACAATACGGTAAACAAAATGGGCTCTCACCTGACGCATATAGGTGTGCATGACCATGGTTTTAATAATATCTCTACCTACGGAAACCTATTAAGGTTCATGAATGATGGGCTTATTCCTCATAATGAGTGGGAAGCTGAGTATTATAAAATGGCCTTAAAAGTTAGCGGAACCGTACAAGGAGCCAGATGGACAAACACCAAGGATGGCGGCTATATCTATTCTTTTAATGGTCCACACTCGCTTTTTGTGGACACTATAAGGTCGGTCAGGATTTTAATGCTGAGTCACTTTATGGGACATCAGTTTAAAGGTGAAAACGATCAAATCATCAGCCTTTTAGAAAGAGGAATTAAGCATATTATGGCTACCGCCAAATACAATGTGTATTACGGCGAAGGACGTGACAAATATGACGATTGGGGAAGAACAGCTCATGAGTGCATTTTTAATGTCAACGATGGAAACTTCCGTTCGCCAAATGCTCAACAGGGTTTTAGTGGATTTACCACTTGGACACGAGGTTTAGCTTGGGCTGTCTGTGGTTTTGCAGAAGAACTAGAATTCTTCCAGAAAATTCCTGAAGCATCATTTCCTGAAGCATATCCTAAAGCTGAACTCTTAGCACTTTTAGAAAAAGGGGCTAAAGCCACATGCGATTTCTTTATTGAAAACACGGCGAAAGATGGTATTCCATATTGGGACACCGGAGCCCCACATCTATATAAACTTGGCGACTATAAAGCGGTGAACTCTGACCCTTATAATGCCTTTGAACCTATTGATAGTACCGCAGCGGCCATTGCCGCACAAGGTTTACTAAGATTAGGTAAAATATTGAACGACGAGAAATACACAAAAGCAGGATTAACTTCTTCAAGAGCACTTTTAGGAAGCCCTTATATCTCTGAAGAATCAAGCCATCAGGGTATCTTGTTGCACAGTATTTACCATGAACCCAATGGCTGGGATAATGTGCCTGAAGGCCAAACCATAGCTTGTCATGAATCTAGCATGTGGGGAGATTATCACATGAGAGAATTGGCTATTTACATTGACAAAATGATTCAAGGTAAACCAGATTACGCATTTTTTAACTGTATGGAGGAATTTAGAAACAAATGAGTGACAAGAACAAAGCAAAATATCCAAAAATAGCTCAGCTAAAAACAGCAGAAAAATTCACGGAGCATTTAAAAGAGATTGGAGCAGAACTACCATTTACTACGGAAGTAGAATCAGGAGATTCTTCTGTTTTTGCAGAAAAAATAAAACTAAAATCTGGCTCTGAAATAGGCAACAGATTTTGCATTCTTCCTATGGAAGGATGGGATGGCACTACGGATGGAAAACCAAGTGAGCACACAAAACGCAGGTGGAAGAACTTTGCGGTGAGCGGTGCCAAATTACTTTTTGGATGTGAGGCCGTTGCTGTAAATCCTGAAGGAAGAGCAAATCCTAATCAATTAATGATTAACGAGGCCAACTTTCAAGATTTCAAAGACTTGCATGACATGCTGTATCAAGAGCATGGTGCAGAGTTTGGCAATACCTCAGACTTGATGGTAGGCTTGCAGCTGACCCATTCTGGGAGATTTTGCAAACCCTACGACAAACATAAGATGGAGCCTAAAATTCTTTACTACCATCCTGTATTAAATGAAAAACAAGGATTAGGTGAGGATTACCCAATTCTTACAGACGAGTACATAGACGGCCTTATTCAAGATTATATCAAAGCGGCTGTTTTAGCTCAAAAAGCTGGTTTTGACTTTGTGGACATCAAACACTGTCATGGCTATTTAGGACATGAATTCCTTTCATCTTATGACCGACCAGGCAAATACGGTGGAAGTATGGAAAACAGAACTCGTTTCCTGAGAGATATTGTAGCGGGTATAAAAGAAGCAGCATCGGGGCTACAGATGGGCATCAGACTAAGTGCCTTCGACTGGATACCATTTAAAGCAGATGAAGATGGTTTTGGAGAGCCTTTCAATGATAAGAAAAGCTATAAATACTCTTTTGGTGGATCAGAAGATGGTCTTTCAGAAGATTTAGAGGAGACTTTTCAATTTATCAAACTAGCCCAAGACTTAGGAATTGAGTTAATATGCGTTACAGGCGGGAGTCCTTATTATAACCCACATATCATTAGACCTGCAATTTTCCCTCCTTCGGATGGTTATTTGCCACCTGAAGATCCACTTTTAGGTGTCGCACGTCAAATACGTGTGACCGCACAGATAAAGGAACAATTCCCTGAAATGGTGATTATTGGTTCTGCCTATTCATATTTACAAGAATGGCTTCCAAACGTAGCTCAAAGTGTATTAGAAGATAAAAAAGCCGACATGGTGGGTTTTGGTAGAATGGTATTAAGTTACCCAGAAATGCCAGCAGATATTATCAATGGTGAAGTAGTTAAAAGGAACAAAATCTGTAGAACATTCTCCGACTGTACTACGGGCCCAAGAAACGGCCTTATCTCAGGTTGCTTCCCTCTTGATCCTTTTTACAAAGCAATGCCAGAAGCTAAAACAGTGAAGGAGATTAGGAGTAAAATGTAGATAGGCAAAGATTTAATGAGTTAGAAGAAAAATGTCGCAATGCTTCAAGGACGCAATGCTCAAATGTTGCGATGCTGCAAGAATTTTTCGATTTATGGAATCATTAAATAATCGCGAATTAATAGAATTGAATCAATCCAAAGGGGCAGTAACTCATTGAAGCATTTTATCATTAAATACTCACGAATTAATAAAATGGAGCTATAATACATTAAATCATTGTAGCATTGAAACGTTACAACCCCAAACTTTAAAAGCAGAAAGACAACACTAATGAAAGTAGCACTTATTACAGGAGGAAGCCGAGGAATAGGCCTAGGAATAGCTAAAGCATTAGCCGAAAAAGGATATAGCCTTGCCATAAACGGGGTAAGAGATGAAAGTGGCGTAAGTGAAGTTTTAGATGAATTAAAAGCCTATGGCCAAGACGTAATCTACTGCCAAGGTGATATTTCTAAAGCGGAAGATAGACAAAGTATTGTGAGCAAAATCAAAGATCATTATGGTCAATTGAATGTTTTGGTCAATAATGCGGGAGTTGCTCCAAAGGTCAGAAAAGACATGTTGGAAATAGATGAAGAGAATTTCGATTACATGATGGACATTGTCCAAAAAGGCACTTTTTTCATGAGTCAGTTGGCTGTGAAAGAACTTATAGCGGGAAAAGAAAAAGACCCAAACTTTGAGGCCTGTATGATAAACATTACTTCTATTTCAGCAAGAACGGCATCAACCAATAGAGTGGAATACTGTATGGCAAAAGCAAGTTTAAGCATCATGAGCAGCTCTTTTGCTGTTAAACTGGCAGAATTTGGAATTCCTGTTTACGAAGTACAACCCGGTGTTATTTCTACAGATATGACCACCGTAGTAAAAGAGAAATACGAAAAATTAGCTTCTGATGGCGTTATTCCAGAAAGACGAATGGGTACGCCAGAAGACATCGGTAAAATAGTAGCGGCTATGGCCACAGGTCAAATACCGTATTGCACCGGTCAAATGATAGCTCCCGATGGCGGAATGGGGATTTGGAGGTTGTAGGGTCTTCTAAAACTGTTAGTTTACTTCTCAATAATTTCTTTGCTCTTTCGTATAAAAAAGCTTGAAGAACCTGAAAAGAATTTTCCAGATTCTTCAAACTTACAATTATTCACAACCTCCATTCTCAGCCAAGAATACTGTTCCTTTATCGGCTTTAAAGCCTGGTCCGAGAAGAATATGGCTTCCTGCACGTATGGTGACTTTCGAATTCCCAGTCAATTTATTCGTAGCCGTTACGGTTCCGTCAGAGCTACTGACTTCTTTTAGCACAACACCTGAGTTATAATCATCAGCTGTACTTTGCAAAACTAAGTTTTTAGTACAAGTACATATACCCGCATCCGATGCACAGAAATCTGCCCATGTAGCAACCATTCCTGTATTTCCAGATTCGACAGAAACCGATGTTAGATGATTGCATAAACTCTTTAAACTAGCTGGATAACAACCTGTGAGTTCATTATTATTAAGATAAAGCGTCTCAAGTTCATCCAACTCTGAAAGTTGAGCTGGTAGTTTCCCCGATAAATTATTATAGCTCAAATAAATAGAACTTACTCGGCCATTAGAATTTAGTCCAACGCCAA
>NZ_JBSRVI010000123.1:0-28926 GCF_055134445.1 Arcticibacterium sp. | reverse complement strand
CCAAAATTGGTGGTAGGTATTGTGGTTGACCAAATGCGATACGAGTATTTATATCGATTTGAAAAAAAGTATAGTGAAGGAGGCTTTAAGCGATTACTTGCAGAAGGCTTTAACTGCAAAAATAATAATTACCATTACGCATCTACAGTAACGGGGCCAGGTCATGCACATATTTATACAGGTAGCGTACCAGCTGTCTCCGGAATTGTGGGGAATGATTGGTTTGATAAAGTAGACGGTAAAGAAATGTATGTGGCTTCTGATAGTACAGTTTCTACAGTAGGTGAGGGGTCAGAAAAGGCCGGAATGATGTCACCTAATAACTTAAAAGTTACTACGGTTACAGACCAATTAAGGTTGTCGAATCAGTTCAAGTCTAAAGTGGTTGGCGTAGCTATAAAGGATAGAGGAGCTATTCTGCCTGCGGGTCACACAGGTGATGCTTATTGGTATGACTCTTCTACGGGAAATTGGATTACGAGTACGCATTATGGAAACAAACTGCCAAACTGGGTTCAAGCTTTTAATGACAAGAACGTATCGGAAGCGTATGCCACTAAAACTTGGGAGACATTATATCCTATTGAAACTTATACAGAATCAGAAGAAGATAATCAGCCTTATGAAAACCGTCTAAACGGTCAAAAGGAAGCTATTTTTCCGCATACTTTCACGGTAGGTTCCATAGCCTCCACACCATGGGGAAATACCATGACGCTTGATATAGGCTTAGAGGCATTAAGGAATGAGTCGCTTGGTAAAGATGATATTACAGACTTCTTAGCCATTAGTTTTTCTTCTCCAGATTACGCAGGGCATGCTTTTGGACCTCAGTCAAAGGAGGTTGAAGATATTTATGTCAGATTAGATTTAGATATAGAACGTTTACTAAATACATTAGATGCTGAAGTTGGAAAGGGAGCTTATACTTTATTTCTTTCTGCCGACCACGGTGTGGCGGAGATTCCTGCTTTCTTGAAAAAGCATGATTTGCCAGCAGGCTTATTTCTTGGTGGTGAAGTTACTAAGGAGGCTAATACTTTAATTTCAAAAGCTTATGGTGAAGGAGAGTGGATTTTGAGTTTGAAGAACTATGAGTTCTATCTTAATAGAGTTTTGATGGCAGAGAAAAATGTTTCTGTGGAACAAATCAAAAACTTGATAGCTCCAGTTTTGTCTTTGCAAGAAGGGATTTATTCTGTTATTAACCTGGAGAATTTTAGCAACGATAATATTCCTCCCTTTTATAAAGAGAAAATTCAAAACATTTATAACCCGAAAAGAAGTGGTGAAATCATGGTTTTAGTAGAGCCAGCTTGGTTTCACGGTTACGGAACGCGTGGAACTACGCATGGGACTATGTGGGCTTATGATACACATGTACCCTTATTGTTTTTCGGAAATGGCATAAATCATGGAGAAACAGTAGAGCCTACTTTTATCTCTGATATAGCACCTACGGTTAGTCAGTTATTAAACATTCAAGAGCCAAATGGCTCGGTAGGTAAGCCTGTCACTGCTGCTTTAAAATAAATGGGAGTTAGCTTAAATCAAATAGCTCTAGTAGTGACCGATTATGATGATGCTATCAATTATTATTGTCAGGTTTTAGATTTTGAACTTTTGGAAGACACCCATTTATCTGATACAAAAAGATGGGTGGTGGTGTCTCCCAAAGGCGAGAACTCTTGTAGGATTTTGTTAGCCAAAGCTACTTCGGAAGAGCAAACGAAGGCTATTGGTAGGCAAGCTGGTGGAAGAGTGTTCTTGTTTCTTTATACAGATAATTTTGACTCCCAATTGGAGAATCTGCAACGACATCAGGTTAAAGTAGTAAGAGGGCCTGTAACCGAGTCCTATGGTCGAGTATTGGTCTTTGAAGATATGTATGGCAATCTTTGGGATTTGATAGAGCCTGTAGGGTAACATTGATTTATGATGAATTTTGTGGAGTATAGGGCTTCTGAATAAGTGAGAATAATTATCAATATATTTGATAATTCGTCAGTCCAAAATAATTAAACAATTTACGCATCTTCCTACCTTAGTAGTTATGACTTGGATATACTTCTTAGATTTATTTGGTACCAGTGTTTTTGCTATTTCAGGAGTATTAATGGCGATCGAAAAACGTTTTGATCTAGTCGGTACCCTTATCATTGGTTTTGTGACTGCGGTGGGTGGAGGTACGCTCAGAGATTTATTGATAGGGCGTTCACCCGTGGGTTGGCTTAATGACCGGAACTATATTTTGGCTATTTTTATTGGATACGCCATTGCCTATATCTTTTATAAACGTGTTTTAAAGTTGAAAAAAGGTATGTTTCTATTTGATACCTTGGGTATTGGCGTATTCACTATTATTGGGTTCAAAATAGCCGCTGAATATAACCTCAGAGTAGAAACTTGCATTATGATGGGCGTGATTTCTGCTTGTTTTGGTGGTGTTATTAGAGACGTTTTGACCAATGAAATTCCATTAATATTTAGGAAGGAAATTTACGCAGCTGCCTGTTTCTTAGGAGCTGTCATTTACGTCATTATGCAGAAGTTCTCCCCTTTTGAGAATGTCAATGTCATGGTTTCTATGGTCATTGTTTTTATAGTCAGGTATTTATCCATTAAAAACGGATGGACCTTAAACTTGAAAAAGTTTGACGACATAAATGGTTTTGGAAAGGGCGATGAATAGCTAGTCAAACAAGGTTTGAGTTCTTTCTATCATTATTTTTTTATCTCTGATTTGAGATTTATTTTCTAGTAGGAAATCTCTAAAGCTCTCCATTTCTGCAAGCATGCTTTCAAAGTCATAAGTGGCGGCGTCATACTTCTCCACATAGATGTTTTCAAAATCACAGATAATGTATTCCATCGCCTTAAAACCGGCGTCAATTAAACTATAGAGGTAAAGGGTCTGGAAGTTAGCATCATGTCTACCAGGCTTATGATTTGCTGTTGATTTAAGGTCAATAACTCTGGCCTCGCCCAAAACATCTGCATATCCGTAAAAGTGAATGTTCTTGTGCCTGAAAGAGAGTTTCTGCTGAGTTTTCCTTTTTTTGGGAAGGAGTGAAGCTGCTTCTTGAATCAGTTTTTCGTTAAAATCTCCAGCCTTGTTTTTCAATACAGCACTTTCAAAAGAGATGCCTTTCTTAAATTTCGCAAGAATTTCAGGGTCCGTCTCTGGTACCCTGTTAATTCTGTTAATGAGTTTTAGCTTAGATTCCTCTGTTGCATTCGCCAGATATCGGTGATACTCATTGAGTAGGGTGGGGTAAAAGTAGAAAACAAAATCTTCCATTATTTAATCACATAGCCTAATTTAACGGCTACGGTGTTTATTTTGTCGGTTTTGCGTTTTCCTAAGGCAGGGAAACTAGCAATGCTGTATTCTGCTTTCAGAAATACCTTTTTACCCAAATAGTAGCCAGCGTCAAAACGAGTTTCATGACCAATAACCCTTCCTTCCGTTTCTTGTAAGTGCACTTGATTAAAAAGTAAACTATAGCCCACAAAAGGTACACACTTATTTTTATTAGAAAGCTCGTGTGTGATGTGTAAACCGTAAAAAGCGATACCGATATTTTTGGTATTTTCTTTTAACGGAGGTACCGCAGTGTAACCAATAGGCAAAGATAAAAAGGCTTTAGGTTTACCGGTAAATCCAGAGACCTGCCACATAATATCCGCTGCGAAAGAAAAACCTGTTTTACTTATTTCTGGTAAATTGGTTTTAATGATACCGGTATATCCAGTTTCTAAAGTTATTCTTTTGGGCGATTTTTCTAATTGTTTCTCTTGAGCCACTAAGGACCCCGATATTCCTAAAAGAAGAACTAATATTAACTTTTTCAAATTTATCTAACCAGTTCGGCTGCACCAAATACGCCAGCACTATCACCAAGTTTAGGTTTTAAAAAGACGGTTTCTACTTTTCTATTATTGAAAATGTAGTTTTCAATTTCTTTAACTCCTTCCGTATAAATTTCATCAATATTACTCACACCACCACCGAGAACTACCACATCTGGATCCAGAACATTTAAGATGTAGTGAATGGCTTTTCCAAAAGACTTAAACAAACGCTGCATGGTAGCTGTAGCATGCTCATCTGAATTTGCTCTATAGCGTTCTACTATTTCTTTCATACCTCTTTTCTCTCCAGAAATACTGGCGTAAAACCTTTCTAGAGCTGGGCCTGAGAATATATTTTCATTACAACCTTTTTTACCGCAATAACAAGGCGTTTGGTCGTCGCCTAAGACATTATGTCCCCACTCTCCTCCAATGCCGTGTTTTCCGCTTATTATTTTACCATTTACCACTACACCACCACCAACGCCAGTACCCATAATGACACCAAAAACCACTTGAGCATCTGGATATTTATCAGGAACTATTCCCATAGTGGCTTCGGCTAAAGCAAAACAGTTGGCATCGTTTGCCATGGCTATTTCTACTTTCAATAAATTTTCCAAATCCTTTTTCATAGATTGGCCGTTCATGCAAGTAGTATTGCTGTTTTTCATGGTTTGTAAGCCAGGATCTAGCGTCCCGGGCGTACTAAAACCAATGGCAGTAGGTTTAATACCTGTTTTTTCAGATAAGCCGTCTATCAACTTTTTAATCTGTGATAAGATATGCTGGTAACCTTCTTTAGCTTCAGTAGGTACTCTCTCTCTTATAAGCGTTTCGCCAGTAGCGTCGTTTATGACAATTCCTTCGATCTTAGTACCGCCTAAATCTACACCCCATAAATATCTTTCCATTTCTGTTGTTTTATTGTTCGTTTTGGAAGCTACAAACTTAGTATTTATCATAAGAAATTCTAGCCTACTTTAAATTTTAAAATGAGATAACCTAAGGCCATCTACTTTAAATATGGAGGGTTTAGTGCAGTATGAAGTGTTTGTTATAAGCTGTTTAGGGCTATTTTTAAGTTATGTATTTTTTAGAATAAAGCTTTTAATGGTTTAGGAAAATTTGAGATAGAAACATTCTTCTTGTTTTGAAATGAGTAAAAACATTTCAATCTTTAAGCCTATATAACAATACCCTATGAAACGAATCGCTTTCTTTCCTGGCTCATTTGACCCTTTTACCAAGGGGCATGCAGATATTGTGGAGAGGGGTTTGAAGCTTTTTGATGAAATTATTATCGGTATAGGCTATAACCCTGCTAAGAAGAGATATTTTCCGTTGGAGGTTATGGTGGGTGTCATTAAAGGTGCATTTAATAATGACCCCAGAATTAGAGTTATAAATTATAACGATTTAACAGCCGCAGTAGCTAAAAATGAAGGTGCTGAGTTCTTAATAAGGGGTTTAAGAAATACCACCGATTTTGAATACGAAAACACCATAGCCCAAGTAAACCGTCAGATTGTAGACGGTTTAGAGACTGTTTTCTTAATTACTTCTCCAGAACTGGCACCCATTAGCTCAAGTATTGTACGAGAGCTGCATTCTTTTGGGGTAGACGTAAGTAACTATGTACCTTACCCTTTAGAAAAACTAAGTTCCTGAGATAGCATGTGTTTTAAAACGTTTTTAATAGACGGATAACTTTTTTGCAAAGCCTTGTGCATTTCAAAACTATTCATCCATTTGATGTCATCAATACCTTCTTCTAACTGCGGAGTCATAAATTCGTCCGAAATCAAGTTCATCTCATACCAAAAAGTCCTTTTCAGCACTCTAACATTTTTATGAAGATAGGTGTGATACGAAATGTAACACTTGTCTATTAAGGAAACCTTGATATTGCACTCTTCTTCCACTTCTCTTAGAGCTGTCTCCCTCATGGTTTCTCCTTTTTCTGCTTTTCCTTTAGGTAAATCCCATTTTTCCAGCCTATGAATCATCAGAATTTTATGCTCATTGTTTATCACAAGACCTCCTGCAGCATCCACTATCTTATATTGACCAAATACGGTTTTTTTAGCTTCATCCAGGCTTTTCACGTAAAAGGTTAAACTTTTAAAGTCAAACTTCTTTATTTCTTTAATACCTTTAAAAAAGGCAGTAATTATCTCAGGTGAAGCATTAGGTATTAAAACCTTCTTACGCCATTCTTTTAAGTTTTTCAGTCTATTGGAATCCGAAATTATGGTGTCAAACTTTTTGTTGGCACCAATCTTCTCTTCCTGAAAAAAGATAGGCCTGTCATTAATAAATATGACCATTGTTTCTTATTGTTTGAGTGCAAAAATAGGGTTTGGTCTATTAGTGCAAGCCTAATTTCTAAAATATTTAATTTTTAAGTAGTAAAGCGATTTACATTTGTATTATTTTGCAGTTAAATAAAAGAGCAGTGTTCCCTAAGAGGGATTGATATAGCTTAATGGAAATAATAATTTTATTGGTTCTGATTTTAATTAATGGGGTGTTTTCGATGTCCGAGATTGCACTAATCTCATCCCGAAAAACAAAATTGGAAATTGCAGCCAAAAATGGCGACAGCAAAGCAAGGTCGGCTTTAAAACTGGCTAACTCCCCGAACAACTTTTTAAGTACAGTACAGATAGGAATAACCTTGATCAGTATTTTTACGGGTATTTATTCTGGAGATAGGCTTGGAGATAATATAGAGCCATTTATAAAGCAGGTACCTTATTTTGTACCTTATGCTGATACCATTTCGGTAGTGCTAATTACAATATTCGTAACTTTCCTTTCACTTATTTTTGGTGAATTGGTTCCCAAAAGAATAGGAATGGCCTCCCCAGAGACTATTTCTAGTTATATGGCGGGCCCGATGATAGCGTTGTCAAGGATAACGTATCCCTTTATATGGATACTAAGTAAAACATCCAAGTTTCTTTTTAGCCTTACTGGTATTAAGGAATCAGATAACTTCATTACGGAAGAAGAAATTAAGTCGATGGCTAAGGAGGGTGCTACAGGGGGCTCTATAGAGGAGATTGAGCACGAAATAGTTCAAAACGTATTTCATCTTGGAGACAGAAAGATAACCTCTTTAATGACCAATACCAATGAAGTTACGTTCTTAGACTTAGAGGATACCCCTATAGAAAACAAGAAAAAGATTATCGCCTCTCGCCATTCTGTTTACCCAGTATGTAATGATGGTATCAATAATATGGTTGGTTTGCTTTATGTCAAAGACCTACTTGGTAAATCATTATCTACAGAATTGAAATCCCTAGAAAAAAGTCTTAGAGAGTGCTTATTTATTCCGGAAAATAATTTGGGGTATCAGGTGCTGGAGAAGTTTCAAGAGGAAAGAAGACACTTTGGGGTTATTGTGGATGAATATGGTAACGTACAGGGAGTAGTGACCATGAACGATATCTTGGATGCCCTGGTAGGCGATATTTCAGAGACTAATGAATTTGAATTTGAGATAGTGAAAAGAGAAGATGGCACTTTCCTAATAGACGCTTCTCTTCCTTTTGATGAGTTTTTACAAGAGTTTGATGTAGAAATAAGTAATAGAAAAGACTATCAGGGTTTTGATACCATGGGTGGTTTTGCTCTAGAGATTTTACAAGAAATCCCTGATACGGGAGATTATTTTGATTGGGAAAATTTCCGTTTTGAAATTGTGGATATGGATAAAAACCGTATTGACAAAATCTTAGTGACTATCCTAGACGAGAATCAAGAAAAACTATAAAGTTAATAAATGACCACTGCTAGAAAGATTGCTAATATTTTATTAGAAACAGAAGCTGTTAAATTAAGTCCAAATGACCCATTCACTTGGAGTTCCGGATGGAAATCACCCATCTATTGTGACAATAGAATTACGCTGTCTGATGTAGAAGGACGAACTTTTATAAAGAAAGCACTAGCTAAAGCTATCAAGAAGCATTTTCCAGAGGTAGATTTGGTAGCCGGTGTAGCCACGGCGGGTATTGCTCAAGGGGCTCTAGTGGCAGATTACTTAAAGATACCATTCGCTTATGTTAGGCCTAAGCCAAAAGAGCACGGAATGGGCAATCAGATAGAAGGAAAGATTGTCAAAGGTCAGAAAGTAGTGGTTCTGGAAGATTTGATATCTACCGGAGGCAGTTCACTCAAAGCCGTTGAAGCCTTAAGAGCTTTAGGGATTGAAGTTATCGGCATGATTTCCGTCTTTACCTATGGACTTAAGGTGGCAGGAGTTAATTTTCAAGAGGCCAATGTGCCGCTAGTGACACTAAGTAATTATAGTTTTTTAATAGATGAGGCTGTCAAGCAGTCTTACGTAAAGGATACTGATTTAGAATCACTTAAGAAATGGAAAAGAAGCCCTGAAAAATGGGGTTAATCTAAAAAAGGGGTATACTATAATTCTCGGCTAATTTCTGAAGCCCTTCCAGCGTGTCAGACCTTAAAGTTAGGCCATCTTTCATTTGTTGTCTTTTAAGTTCTAAGCCTCTCTGGCCTGGAATTCTTACAGGTTGCTTAGAATTTGCGGCCCTGCTGGCTAATGATTGCTGTTTAAGAAATTCCATCTCTTTTTTGAAATAACTTTCACCAGAAAATTTTCTTGGGTTAATGGATTGTATAAATACAGAAGCCCCCCATCTTCCTGGTTCGCTTGAACGTCCATGCCCACCAAGAGCAGAGGTCATGGCTTCAATCATAATACCTAATGCAAAACCCTTATAGCCGGAATCTAAGCCTCCTAAAGGTAGGATAGTGGAAGGTTCGCTATTGAAAAATGTATTTGGGTCAGCTGTTGGTACGCCTTCAGCATCTAAGAGCCAAGCGTGTGGGAGTGGTTCATTTATTTGTTTCTTTTGATGAATTAAACCGTTGGAAGTAGCAGACATACTCACATCTATAATAATGGGTTCGTTTTCGGTGGGTATACCTAGAGCCAGAGGGTTTGGGCTATAAACCCCAGTAGTTCCTCCGAAAGGAGCTACCGTCATATTGTCTGGGTCGCTGCAAGCTATCATGACCATGTTTCCATTAAGTGTGGCGTTTTCCATATAAGCCGCCAAGCATCCTATATGAGAAGACTTCTGAATCACCACGGTGCCTACACCTTCCTGTTCAGCTATTTCATTGGTTTTCTTAATGGCACTGTCAATTAACCAAGGGCCGGCTAAATACTTGCCATCCCATAGCTCAGAAGTAGCGGTTTGGTTCAATACCTCATAACTACCTTTTGTCTCCATACTTTTCTTTTGGATATGATCGATGTAGGGCATCACGAGATGAAGCCCATGGGTTCTATGTCCTAAAAGTTCACCTTCCAGAAGGATATGGAGGGTAATATTGGCTTTGTCTTTTGGAAGATTTACTTTTTCAAAAAGGGCAGCAAGGAAAGTTTGAGCTTGTAAATAGGTCAAGGTTGATTTCATTTTTCGAAATTAGGAATAAAACTGAACTTAAGAGTTAAGGCATAAAAAAAGCCAACCAATATGGTTAGCTTTTTTTGGATTCGACTGGTTTAAAATAAACCTAGTCAAAAAATAGTAGTTATTTGGCTACCTCAATGGCCGCTTCACGAGCATTGATAGTTTTTCCTGCCATGCCAGAGATAACACGATTAACGTCTCTTTCTGGTACTTCTACAAAACTGAATTTGTCGTACATGTCAATTTGACCAATCACTCTACCTGGGATTTTAGCTTCAGAAGCTAAAGCACCCACTATATGACTTGGAGATACGTGGTCTTTTTTACCAAGGTTGATAAATAAACGAACCATTCCTGCTTCGCCAGAACCATGCTGACCTCTATGAGCCTTACGGTCACGAGAGAACTCTCTATCTTCAGAACCACCATCTCTTCCTCTTGGCTCTCTGTCGCTAAAGCTACGCTCTCCTCTTCTTCTTTCCATTCTTCCGCCTCTTTCTCTTTCTCCGCTTCTACCTCTATCTCTATCTCTTCCGCCACGGTCTCCACCTCTTCCACGGTCTCCACCTCTTCCGTCGGCTAAGTCATCGCCTCCTTGAGTAACTTTGTTAAGGTCTAATTGCATTTTCATCAAGGCCGTAACCATTTGATGAACCTCGTAGCCCTTTTCCATTAAGTCATTCACTATTAGTTCATAACCTTCATTGCCCACTTCTGAGACATGAGAGACTATTTTATCAGTGAAATTATTAATTTTGATTTCTTTTAGGTCTTCTTTAGTAGGTACTTTACCTTCTGTGATAGCCACCTTAGTGTATCTTTCTAGTTCTCTAAGTTTGCTTCTATCTCTTGCAGAAACAAATAAGAATGCTTTTCCTTTGTTACCCGCACGGCCAGTTCTACCAATACGGTGAACATAATACTCTGTATCTAAAGGCACGTCGTAGTTGAAAACGGCGTCAACATCATTTACATCAATACCTCTGGCTGCCACGTCTGTAGCTACCAAGATAGTACATATCTTGTTTCTGAACTTGTTCATCACCTGATTTCTAGCCGCTTGGCTTAAATCTCCGTGAATCGCTTCAGCTTTATATCCTTTGTCTTGTAAGTCCATGGTTACTTTATCCACCATAGCTTTCGTGTTACAGAAGACCAGCATTAATTTCAACTCGTTAACTTCAATCAAGCGAGTCATTAATTCCGTCTTGGCTTCACGTCTAACGTTATAATAAACCTGCTCAATGTTATCGTTAGTCACTTCGTTCTTTGTGATCTTGATAATTTCAGGGTTATTCTGGAATCTCTTCGTAATGCTCAAGATATCACGAGACATAGTAGCAGAGAAAAGAACGGTTTGTCTTTCTGCAGGAGCAAAAGATAAGATCTTTTCGATATCATCTCTAAAGCCCATGTTAAGCATTTCATCTGCTTCGTCCAAGATAAGCATTTTCAAGGTATCCAATTTAAGCGTTTTACGCTCAATGTGGTCCATGATTCTACCTGGTGTTCCAACTACTATATGGGCACCTTTTTTAAGGTCACGGAATTGTCTTTCATAAGACTCTCCTCCATAGATAGAGCTTACTAATAAGCCTCTTTTATATTTTGCTAATTGATATATCTGTTCCTTAACTTGAAGAGCAAGCTCTCTAGTAGGACACATAATCAAAACTTGTGTGATGTTATCTTCAACATTAATGGCTTCAATGGCAGGAATTCCAAAGGCAGCTGTTTTACCAGTACCAGTTTGGGCTTGACCAATCATATCTGTACCTTTCATTACAACCTCGATGGCTGCAGCTTGAATAGGGGAGGCTTCTGTCCATCCCATTTCTTCCACGGCCTTAAGTATATAATCAGACACAGGAAGTTCGTTAAACTTTACAGTTTGCATACGTATTTTGCACGACTGCCCAGCTTGCAGCCTATTTTTTTAAGATTTTTTGGAGGCGATTGCGACACGCCCTTTCGTGAACATCACGGTGAAACCCGTTGCCTGCTCTGAAAGGAATTTTGGACGAAAATTAGATGCTCAAATGGCACCTGCCGCTGTCAGAGAACTCGAACGAGTCTGTAAATCGAGTGCAAAAGTAGGATATATATTTGAGGTAACCTAATTTGAATGTAAAATAGTGAAAGGTTTTATGGTATTTTATTTTTTCACCCACTTGAAACCCTCCTCAGGAAGGTTTGAGAAGTTGGTATGCTCTAAAGATTTAGCTTTCAAAGTGAATTTATGTAGTACCTTGGCGTCGCTATTATAATAACTCTTTTCGTTCAAGCTTACGTTTAGATCTTCGAAGTAGTTGTTACCGTCTAATTGAATATTGCAAAGTCCTTCGTTTTCAATGGTCAAATTACGTATTCTACAATTATATAGCCTTAGAGAATTACTGTCGTTGAATATTTTCATTTGGTCATCATTGAAATTCTTCATGATGATTCTGCTAACGGAACTTTCTAGATAATCTAAGGAGGGGAGATAGAGGTTAATGACTTTCCTGATTCTTAGTTCTTGGGTATTTCTAGGTGTAAGGTGCGTGTAAATATATAAGGTGTCTCCCTTGGGTTCTAGATGCACATATTTCTGGTAAGTTTTGTGAATTTCAATGATGGGCTCATCATACTGCATGATGTTTAGTTTCATTCTTCCTAAGTCGCACTTAATCACCACGGCTTTTAAATCATTCAATTTAAATTTGGTATAAGGCTCAATAAGTTGGGCAGGTGGCTTTTTACTTATCTCCTGTTTTTCTAGCCTTCCACAGGACTGAGCGATTAGAAATATGGCCAATAATAGGGCTTTCGAAAAAAAAAGTTTCATGCAAGTATATATGGGTTTCTAAAGCTAAGGATTTAAAAACTAAGATGCCTACATTTGTCACGTATAGACACATAAATATTTACATGCAAAAAGTACTCTTTATTGACCGAGACGGTACAATTATAAAAGAACCCCCTACAGATTTTCAAGTAGACTCACTGGAGAAGCTTGAGTTTCTTCCAAAATCCTTATCCAATCTTAGGAAAATAGCGACGGAGACCGATTATGAGTTGGTCATGATTACCAACCAAGACGGTTTAGGTACAGACTCATTTCCAGAGGATACTTTCTGGCCAGCTCATCAGAAAATGATGACGACGCTAGAAGGGGAGGAGATTCATTTTAAGCAGGTATTTATTGATAGAACCTTTGAGCATGAAAATGCCGATACTCGTAAACCTAGAACAGGTCTATTGACAAACTATATTAACAATACTGAGTATGATATGGCCAATAGTTATGTGATTGGAGATAGGCTTACGGATATACAGTTAGCTGTAAACTTGGGTTCAAAAGGTATTTTAATAGCCAACAGCGAAAAAGGGGAAGCTACTCAAGAGCAACAAGAAGCAATTGGTCTTATTTCAGAAGATTGGGATGCTATTTATGAATTCTTAAGATTGCCAGAAAGAAAGGCAGTTATTCAAAGAGACACAAAGGAGACTAAGATTTCTGTTAATTTGAATCTTGATGGTACTGGGAAGGCTAAAATGGATACAGGTCTTGGTTTTTTTGACCATATGCTTGACCAATTGGCCAAGCACTCTGGAGCAGATATTGAAATAACGGTGAAAGGCGATTTACATATTGACGAGCACCATACCATAGAAGATACAGCATTGGCTTTAGGAGAAGCCTATTTGGAGGCCTTGAAAGATAAAAGAGGAACCAATAGATATGGATTTTTACTGCCAATGGATGAAGCTCTTGCTCAGGTAGCCATTGATTTTTCTGGGAGACCTTGGTTGGTATGGGATGCCTCTTTCAAAAGAGAAAAAGTGGGCGAAATGCCTACAGAAATGTTCATGCATTTCTTTAAGTCTTTCTCAGATGCCTCTAAGTGTAACTTGAATATTAAGTGTGAAGGTGACAACGAACATCATAAAATTGAAGCTATTTTTAAAGCATGGGCAAAAGCTATAAAAATGGCCGTTAAAAGGGATATTAATGCAATGGACAGTCTGCCGAGTACCAAAGGGGTACTTTAAGAATATCTTTTAGGCGGTTTGGATTAAGATTAAACGAAACAAAACGAAATGGAATTATTCAAGATACTTACACTTCTAGTGGTGATTTCAGCCATATTCGGATATATCAATGTCCGTTTTTTGAAATTACCTACTACCATCGGTTTGATGGTGATGGCCTTGGTGTTTTCACTTATGATGATTTTGCTTCAGTTCGTTTACCCTGATTTAATTCACTACGCAAGGGATTTAATGGCGGAAATTGATTTCACCACGGTCCTAATGGATGTCATGTTGTCCTTTCTGCTATTTGCTGGTGCACTACATACCAACGTGGGTATGATAAAACAGGAAAAGGGCACCATAGGAATGTTTGCCTTGGTGGGTGTGCTGGTGTCTACCTTTCTAATAGGAGGAGCCATCTATTATCTGTCGATGGCTTTAGGCTTACATACTGATTTGGTCTATTGTTTGCTTTTTGGGGCATTGATTTCACCTACAGACCCTATAGCGGTATTGGGTATTATGACGAAGGCCAATGTGCCCAAAAAAATAGAAATAAACATAGTAGGGGAGTCGCTTTTTAATGACGGCGTAGGTGTCGTGATATTCTTTACTATTTTGGAAATTGCCAGACTTGGTGTTGATAATGTTACAGTTATGGATGTAGCAACCTTATTTGTGCAAGAAGCTATAGGAGGCATATTATTTGGCTTAGGCTTAGGATTTCTGATGTTTAAGCTCCTTAAAAGTATTGATGATTACGAGGTAGAAGTGATGATAACCTTGGCCTTAGTGATGGGTGGCTATTTCTTAGCCCAGCAGCTGCATACTTCTGGTCCGCTGGCAATGGTGGTCGCTGGCTTGTTTATGGGAAGTAGCGGATTAAAACAAGATGCCATGAGCGAAACCACAGAACTTTATGTGGATAAGTTTTGGGAGCTCGTAGATGTATTGATGAATGCGGTTCTTTTTGTTTTAATAGGACTAGAAATCTTGATTTTAGAATTTCATACCAACTATTTTATAGCAGGTGGTGCAGCTATAATTATTGTGCTTTTATCAAGGTACCTTATTATTACGGTATTATTGAAATTCTCAAAAAACTGGGTGTCAGTAGATAAAGCTCCTTTATTGCTAACATGGGGAGGTTTGAGAGGTGGTTTATCCATTGCCATGGCACTCTCTTTACCTTCAGAATGGGAGGCCAAACCGTATATTGTTTTTATAACTTATTGCGTTGTATTGTTCTCGATAATAGTGCAAGGCTTAACGCTCGAAAAGCTTGTGAAAAGAATCTACAAAGCATAAAAGTTTGTATTTTGCATAATAATTTTTCAAAGTAACCAGTTAGTAAACCAGTTCATAAAATTCCTTTTTAAATGCTGAAAATGCTTTTACTTCAGATTCCGGCAGAGGTCGGAGTAGACTCTACGCTCTTGGGTTCACCATTGAGTATTAATTATTTCGAATTATTGTTGAAAGGTGGGGTAGTAATATACCCTATTATGATTTTACTTTTCGCTACGCTTTACTTAATGGCAGAAAGGTATTTATTTATCAAAAACTCTTCAAGAATTGATTTCGGTTTTCTTAGATCTTTAAAAGATAATATTCTTCGTGGTGACATGAGAACGGCAATCGCTCTATGTAAGAGTACCAATTTGCCTATTTCTCGAATCTTGGAGAAAGGTATTACCCGTATAGGTAGACCAGTGAAGGACATTGAAAGTGCCATGGAAATCCAATCCAATTTAGAGATATCTAAGATGGAGAAAAACATGGGCTACCTAGGACTAATCGCTGGGGTGGCACCTACCTTAGGTTTTGTGGGTACTATTTCTGGTATTATTAGAATCTTCTATGAAATCTCGGTAACAGGTAATTTTTCCATTGAAACCATTTCAAATGGTCTATATGAGAAAATGATTTCCAGTTTTTCTGGATTGGTAGTAGGTTTAATAGCTTACGCCGCTTATCACAGTATCAATATGATGACAGATAAGTTTAGTATTAATCTTCAGGCTACGGTAATGGACTTTTTAGATACTCTTAACGAGCCAGCATCTTAATTCTCTTATAACATGAAATTAAAACGACAGCGAAAATTTCATGCGGAGGTACAAACCTCAGCATTGAATGATATCATGTTCTTTTTGCTTTTATTCTTTCTAATTGTGGCTACACTAGGCAGCCCTAATGTTATAAAATTAATGTTGCCACAATCAGATGACTCTACTCACGATGTGAGTAAGGCACCTGTTAATTTATCTATTACTGAAGATAAGGTTTATTATATTGATCGTCAGGCGATACCGTTTCCTGCCTTAGAGCAGCGTTTGGTAGAAGCTACAGTAGGCATGGAAGAACCAACAGTAATTTTGAGAGCAGCATCTAGCCTTACCATTCAAGACTTGGTGGATGTAATGAGTATGGGAGCAAGGTTAAGGATAAGGATGGTTTTAGCTACCGAGCAGAATTAACGATTGTATCCCAAAATATATATTAAAGAAAAGGCTCATAAAATATTTTATGAGCCTTTTTAGCTAGGAGCTTATTTCGCTTTTAAAGGCTCATCAGGTCTTTGAATTTAATGGCTTGTCTTCTAGAGATCTCAATCTTCTCTCCGCCAGGGCCTATTTCTCCAGCTTTTAGCGTAACCAAAAGTCCTCCAGAAAACCAAGGCTCAATTTTGTCAATCCAGTTTAGATTGATGATGTGTTTTCTGTTGGCTCTAAAGAATATCTTGGAATCTAATCTTTCTTCCAAGCTGTTCAATGATTTCAAAATCATGGGTTTTTGATTATCAAAATGTAAACGGACATAGTTTCCCATAGATTCAAATAGTCTGACCTTACCTAGGCGTACAAACCAACATTTCTCGCCATCTTTTACAAAAACTTGGTCATGGACGGTCAGCTCTCCCTCAGGATGTTCTAGAGCTTCTTTTTTCGTTTTTTCCTGTTCCAGTTCAATTCGCTGAATGGCCTCTGCCAATCGCGGACTGTCAATAGGCTTCATGATATAATCTAGGGCATTAAACTCAAAAGCCTTTAATGCGTATTCGTCATAAGCAGTAGTGAAAATAACCTCTGGCACTTTATCTGTTAGAGCTTCTAGAAGTTCAAAACCATTTTTTCCTGGCATTTGAATATCTAAAAAAAGAAGATCAGGTTCCATTTCTTCTATCATGGGTATGGCTTCGTCTGCATTGGCGGCTTCTCCCACCACGGTTATTCTTGGGAACTCCTCTAATAATCTTTTCAGCTCATTTCGAGCCAATCTCTCATCGTCTACTACTATTGCTCTCATAATAATTTATTGATAATCTAAAGGTATGCGAATTTCAGCATTGACCGTAAGGTGATTTTCTTGGAATATTCTAAAGTCGCTTTTGTTTCCGTAAAGCAAATGAAGCCTTCTTTTTGTATTTTCTAAACCAAATCCTCCAGAAGAAGATTTTGACTCTGTACTATGAAGTTTACCAGTATTTCTGATACTAATTAGTAAGATTCTATCATCTATGTGAGAAGATATTTCAATAAAGCCCCATCTAAGGGCCTTTTGAACGCCATGCTTGATAGCATTTTCTACCAAGGTTTGCAGCATCATCGGTGGCACCTGAACCCCCTCAGTTTCTTTGTCAATATTCCATTTTATCTGAAGTCTTTCTTCATATCTTATTTTTTCTAGGCTAAGATAATCCTGAATGGTTTTAATCTCTTCCTTCAGGCTCACTGTGGTTTTTCTATGAGAAACTAAAGAGCTTCGTAGCAAGTTTGATAACTGGGTTATCCCTGACATAGCTTTTTTAGGGTCTTCCGTGATTAGAGCTCTAATACTATTTAAGGCGTTAAAAATAAAATGCGGATTCATCTGAGCTCTTAAAATTTTGGCTTCCGTTTCTTTAACCGAAGCTTCAAGCTGTACCCTCTCTACGGCATCATTCTTACGCAGATTAGCCACACTATAGAAAACATATATAAGCACCCAAATAAGAACTGGTTTTGTTAAATTTATAAGATAAGAGATATCTCTCAAAGCCCAGTTCATCTTCTCCGTATTGATGATGTCTCTGTCCATAGGTATGTTTATGGCGGCTAAAACAAAGGTAATAGTTCCTATAACTACAGTACATCTTATAACCAGCTGAGCCACTGGTAGTTTAATCCATTCATATCGTTTGAAAATAATTCTAAAAATATGAGTTAAAGAAATTCCTGCGGCCACATTTACGATTCCGTTTCCTATGAGTTTATTAAACTCTTCAAAATCAAATGAAAATATAGTGAAGTAATTTAGAAGGTCAGAAAAGGAATAGAAAGACCACCCTATTATTTGACATATCCAATACGACTTTCTTGTTTCCATTTAAGCCACAAGGTAAGATGATTTTAAAATAAAGTGGATTTTTTTACACGATTGGAGGAATGCTTTCATGAGTGGAAAAAAAAGCTATACAGATATTAAGGAAAGGTGTTCTATATTATTTCTTTCTAAAATACTAAACTTATTTTCTTCATAAGAATATTCAAGCTTATATAGGCAAAGGTTTGAGTGTTTGAAAGTATCCATTTCTGAAATAGATGCTTCAGACAGGAATGTCAGTAAAATTCTTATTGCCCTCCCATGCATGGCTACCAGAACTGTCTCTTCGTTCTCGTTTTCTATGATACGATCTAAGGCTATTTTTTGTCGTTCCAATACTTCTTCTGGACTTTCTCCTCCTTCTAGACTCAAATGAGTTTCTCCTTCAGACCATCTTTTAAGAACGTTGAAATAAACTTCATCATCTGAGGGGTCAGGTTTTTTACCCTCTTTAGAACCCCATGAAATTTCATTAAGTCCAGGCAATATTTCGTGTGAAACACCATCATTTAAAAAGTTGATGACACTTTGATGTGTTCTTACCAGCTGTGAGGTGTAAACCTTATGAAAAGAGATGTGGCTGTAATGGTCATAAAAGGCTTTAGCTTGTTTATGACCCGTTTCATTTAAACTGGAGTCTATTCCGCTACCTTGAACGATACCTTTTTTATTGTAGTCCGTCTCGCCATGACGTATTAAATAGATAGTTTTCTTTCTCATTTAAATACCTTTGTTGAAACTTGTTTCCAAAAATCGTCCAAAAGTAAAATTTTCATAATGAAATTGACTACGAATTCTGAAAAGTTAAATGAAATCAGTAAAAATACCCTGAGCGAGCACCTTGGAATATTAATAACCGAAGTAGGAGTTGACTTTATTAAAGGAACGATGCCGGTGGATCATAGAACAAAACAACCTGCAGGTTTACTTCATGGCGGAGCATCCGTCGCTTTTGCAGAAACCTTGGGCAGTGTGGCTTCCTATGCCTTGGTAGAAAATGAAGGGAAAGCTATAGTGGGATTAGAAATTAATGCGAATCATATTCGTTCGGTTAAGGAAGGTCTTGTATATGGTAAGGCTAAAGCTGTTCATTTAGGAAGAAAAACTCATGTTTGGCAAATAGACATCACAGATGTGAAAGATAGGTTGGTTTGTACAGTCAGGTTTACCGTCATGATAATAGATCAGTTGGCTTAATTTTTGAAAGTTATTGATACAATGAAAAACATCATATTTTGCGTTTTAATCTTATCCTCATTTTTAACTAGAGGTCAAGAAGTCATTTCAGATACATTAGAAAGTAGGCCCGCCATTCCTGTTGACATGTCTGCCTATAAAAAGAATAGTTTTAAGTTTTCTTGGGGCTTAAGAGCAGGCATAAGTAAAACTAGAATAAATACTTCAAGCGGAGATGTTTTAAGGGTTACACCCAATGGAACACCTGTCGTAGGAGAAAATGGTATAGTTAGAGATGAGTTAGTTTCAAATACCGCTTTTGGAAATGGGTATCAGGGTGCAATTTTTGGAAGGTTTATTACAGGTTCTTTCTATATTCAACCAGAAGTAATATATGGGCTTAAGGGTGGAAAATTTGATTTCCTAGACAAAAGTGGTAATCTTCTAAATAGAGTTGATGCTAAGTTTACGGCCATTGATGTTCCCATTCTTTTGGGATTAAGAGTGCGAGATGTAAGGATTTTTGGAGGTCCTTCTTTTTCCTACGCCTTGAAAAAAAATAAAG
The DNA here is from genome assembly GCF_055134445.1 of Arcticibacterium sp. Taxonomy (NCBI): domain Bacteria; kingdom Pseudomonadati; phylum Bacteroidota; class Cytophagia; order Cytophagales; family Leadbetterellaceae; genus Arcticibacterium; species Arcticibacterium sp. The sequence goes on along the minus strand of NZ_JBSRVI010000123.1, from coordinate 9,486 downwards.
AGTTTGAAAAAGCATTATCACCATACACCAATCAAAACTTATCGGAGGATTTTTTTAACAGACCTATTCTTAATGGCGTCATAGGGCTAGGAATAGAATTGAAATCTTTCTTTTTTGATTTAAGATATGAAGGAGGAATAGCCAATTACGCGGAAACAACACTCGGTCCTGCGAATAACCCGATGAAATTTAACTTTACAACAGACCAATTTATTCTTTCTATAGGCTTTGTGAAATAACAAATATTTCTAAGTCTTAGGCGATTGTTAAACCGTTAGATTACAGGAATAAAATAAGTACGTTGTGTATTTATTACCCCATTTTTTATATATTTTAAGGGTTTAAAACTTTAAACCAAATACAAATGGCGGGAATTTTAGATTTATTAAGTAGTGATTTAGGAAAGCAGATAATTTCTGGTGTTAGTGGGCAGACTGGTGCTCCTGCTAATAAAACAGCAGATGTTCTTGGAATGGCTTTACCAGTTTTAATGGGTGCCATGCAAAAAAATGCATCAACGCCAGAGGGTGCAGCGGGAATTTTAGGAGCATTAAGTGGTAAACATAATGGCGGGATCTTAGATAATCTTGGTGGTTTATTTCAAGGTGGAGTGGATGATAGTGTCGTTAATGACGGAGCCGGTATACTAGGGCACGTTTTAGGTGCTAAGCAAACTGGTGTAGAATCGGCATTAAGTCAAAAAACTGGTTTGGATATGAACACTGTTGCCCAAATCTTAAAAGTAGCTGCTCCAATCTTAATGGGCGTTGTTGGAAAGCAAGTGAGCCAGTCAAACGTAAATGATAGCAGTGGTCTTGGCAATGTTTTAGGAGGTCTTTTAGGCGGTGGAGCTGGAAGTAAGCAGCAAAGCCTTATTGAGTCTTTCTTAGATTCAGATGGAGACGGAAGTATAATTGACGATGTAGCTGGAATGCTTTTAAGCGGAGCTACTGGTCAGAAAAAAGGTGGACTTGGCGGATTGCTAGGTGGTCTTTTTGGAAGATAATAGAACCCCAAATTAAATATTAAACCCGGTTTATGCATTGGAGAATCGTAACGAGTTTTAAAGAGCAATAAATCAGACATTTAAACGAGATTAGCATAGCGGTTTACCCTGAGCTAATGTCGAATGGTTCTGGTGATGGAGTTTAAATGGGTTTACGAACTGATTTGAAGCAATTTAGCTACGGTCCCGATAAAATCGGGAGATTTTCTAATGAATAAACCGGTTTAAAAAAGCCGATGACGTTTAAAACGCATCGGCTTTTCATTTATCCACAAAACTGATTTTAACTTTCTGGAGTTACTTCTGTAGTACTTTCTGCTGGTTTTACATCTGAAGCGTTTTCATTTGCTAGAAGTTCAACCTCAGGTGTCTCTAAGACTTCAGGAACATCTTTCTTATCCATGTATTCCTGATAAGTAGTAAGTTTCTCAAAAGGTCTTTCTCCAATCAGGCCTACTAGATCACTTTGGAATATAATTTCTCTCTCTAATAAAGCCTTGGCTAAAATGTCTAATTCCTTACGTTTTGATAAAAGTAAGTCCTTCGTCATCTTGTAGGCCTTGTCTATTAACTTCTTAACCTCTTGGTCAATCTTCTGAGCGGTATATTCTGAATATGGTTTCGTGAACGAATAATCAGATTGCCCTTTAGAATCATGGAAAGATATATTACCTATTTCTTCATTAAGGCCGTATATCGTAACCATTCCGTAAGCCATTTTCGTGATTTTTTCCAAGTCACTTAATGCACCGGTCGAAATTTTACCAAAGACAATTTCCTCAGCAGCTCTACCACCAAGAGACATACACATTTCTTCAAAAAGCTGTTCCGTTCTGTATAAGAACTGCTCTTTAGGAAGGTATTGAGCATAACCCAACGCCGCAGCACCTCTAGGTACAATACTTACTTTCACTAAAGGGTTGGCGTGCTCTAGATACCATCCCGCCACAGCGTGACCCGCTTCGTGATAAGCTACTATTTCTTTCTCTTCAGGAGAGATAAGCTTGTTCTTTTTCTCTAATCCTCCAATCTCTCTATCAATGGCATCCATGAAATCTTGCATTTCAATAGACTTCTTACCTCTTCTTGCCGCTAAAAGTGCAGCTTCATTACAAACGTTGGCTATTTCTGCTCCAGCAAAACCAGGAGTTTGAGTGGCTAGTTTTTTGGCATCTACCTCGTCATTTAGTTTTAAAGGACGCATGTGTACTTTAAAAATGGCCTCTCGACCATTAATATCTGGAGCATCTACACTTATTTGTCTGTCAAATCTACCAGGTCTTAGTAAAGCTTGGTCAAGTACATCAGGTCTGTTTGTGGCTGCTATGATAATAATACCAGCGTCAGAACCAAAACCATCCATCTCTACTAATAAAGAGTTCAATGTGTTTTCACGCTCGTCATTTCCTCCAGGCATTCCACCTTTTCCACGAGAACGGCCAACGGCATCAATCTCATCAATAAAGATAATACATGGTGCTTTTTCTTTAGCTTGTTTGAAAAGGTCACGAACTCTAGCAGCCCCAACACCTACAAACATCTCTACAAAATCAGAACCTGAAAGAGAGAAAAACGGTACACTGGCTTCACCAGCTACAGCTTTGGCCATAAGTGTTTTACCGGTACCTGGAGGGCCTACTAAAAGAGCTCCTTTTGGTATTTTACCACCTAACTCGGTGAATTTCTCTGGCTTCCTTAAGAATTCCACGATCTCCGTAAGCTCTTCTTTGGCTTCTTCTAGACCAGCAACATCTTTAAAGGTAATCTTCACCTTATTGTCCGTGTCAAAAAGAGAGGCTCTAGATTTTCCGATGTTGAAAAGTTGACCACCAGGGCCTCCGCCACCGGTCATTCTTGTCATTAAGAAGTACATTAGACCAAAGAATAATATCAATGGTAACCAATTGAATAAAGAGTTTAGAATATCTTCTCTATGTATTGGTTCTGGATATAAAGCAGCTTTTTTATCGCTATCTATGTTAGCTTCTTTAATGAAGCTATTAAACTCGTTCATGAAGGCAAATTCAGAAACGATGTCAACTTTCATGTGTGGACCAGATGTAAACCTATTATTTCCTAAAAGGTTTTTATACTCATCTTTTTGTAGAGCTTCGCTCGATAGTGTTACTTCCACCACATTGGCATCGGTTACTACGGCTACTTTTTCTACCTCCCCTTTGAGGACCATTTGTTCCAAGTTTTTATACTTGATAGGAGAAAGTGATTTGTTATTTGAAAAATACATAACACCCACTATTCCCAAAATCAAAGCGGCAATTATCCAACCTTGAAATCCTGGACCGTTGCCGATAGGTAGTTTTTTCTTCTGTTTTGGTAAAGGATTCTTTTCCTCAGACATATATATTAAATATTAATTCTTTAAAATATTTTAATTGACCATTTCTTTGGTCGGTTTTAAATCGTCAGTAAAATAGGTTATATCGGCATCACCCCAGAGAGACTCAATATCGAAAAAGGCTCTTTTATCATTTTTGAATACATGAACGACCACGTCCACATAATCAATGAGAACCCATTCTTTACTCATTCTACCTTCTCTGTTCCAAGGATCTTGTCCGGTTTTTTTATAAACCACTTCTTCAACGGATCTAGAAATTGCATCTATTTGCGTATCGGAATTACCCGAGCAAATGACAAAAAAATCGGTAATGGCATTATTGATTTTTCGCAAATCCATTAAGACAACTTCACTTGCCTTCTTCTCGTGCATCCCTTCAATAATAAATTGACTTAGTTCTGTACTTGAAAGTTGCTTAGTTTTTTTCATTCAGTAATTTTTACAATAGTTTTGCATTTCTGTTAAAATGCACATTTATAAGTGATCTAATAATTTCTTATTTCAAACAGCTAAATTAAAGTAATTTGTACAAACTTCAGCCCAAAACACTATTTACAGGCAAAAATGCTATATATCTGCCAACTTGTCACTCTACTAACGATTCGGCTGCTGAAATAATTCAGAAGAGTGATATTACTGAAGGGACTATTGTCATTACTGACAATCAAACCCATGGAAAAGGACAACGTGGCAATACTTGGGTTTCTAGAAAAGGAGAGAATTTAACGTTTACGGTTATTTTAAAGCCAGATTTTATGCCTGTGGATGAGCAGTTTAAGTTGAATATGGCTGTTTCCCTTGCAGTAATAGAAACTTTATCTGAATATTTAGACGGAAGATTAAAAATAAAATGGCCTAACGATATTTTTTATGGAGATAAGAAGCTTGGTGGTATTCTTATTGAAAGTATTGTATCTAAGAAAGTTATGAGTTATAGTTTTGTTGGTGTTGGTCTTAATATAAACCAACAAGAATTTTCTTTACCCCTTGCCACATCTTTGAAAAGGCTTACTGATAACGAGAATTATGATTTAAGTGAATTATTAACGAAGTTTTCGGAAAACTTGGAAAAAGAATATTTAGCACTAAAAAACACTAAAGATGTCTGTCATAAGACCAGATATGTCAATAATTTATTCCGAAAAGATGAATGGCATCAGTTCAAAAACGAGAATGGTATTTTCGACGGAAAAATAAAAGGAGTAAATGAATATGGCAAATTGATAATCGAAACTAAATTTGGACTAAAGCAATTTGCAACAAAAGAATTTGAATATATCTATTAAAAAGTAGATATAACTGCAATGTAAGGAAGGCTAAAAGAATAATTTTGTAAAGGACCTAATTATATTCAATGAGGGATACAGTAGAGAAGAAAAGACTGGACGAAAGGCCAGATAACAGAGGCTGGAAAAAATGGGGTCCATACCTTTCTGCTCGTCAGTGGGGAACCGTTCGGGAAGATTACAGTGTCTATGGAGATAGTTGGAATTATGTCAGTCATGATATCGCTAGAAGCAGGACTTATAGATGGGGCGAAGATGGTATCGGAGGAATCTCTGATAATAAGCAACATATTTGTTTTGCTTTTTCTTTTTGGAATCATGAAGATCCTATTCTTAAGGAGAGATATTTTGGTTTAACAGGAGCCGAAGGAAATCATGGGGAGGATGTGAAAGAGCTATACTATTATTTGGATAGTACTCCCACGCATTCTTACATGAAAATGCTATACAAGTACCCAATTAAACTGTTTCCATATGAGGAAATACTTCAAGGAAACAGAGAACGAGGTAAAAAGGACAAGGAATTTGAGATTTTAAATACGGAGGCTTTTAACGATAATCAGTATTTTGATATTTACATTGAATACGCTAAAGCGGCCGAAAACGATATTCTTATAAAGTTAACGGCTTATAATCGTTCAGATAAGGCCGCCAAATTAACCGTTTTGCCAACTTTATGGTTTAGGAATACATGGTCTTGGGGCTATGAGGAGTTTTCTCAAAAGCCGATGCTAACAGGAATAGCAAAAAGTCAAGTGGAAGTAAGGCATCGCCTGTTTGACAATATGAAATTCTATCTTCAGGATGCCGATGAAATATTGTTTTGTGAGAATGAAACAAACATGGAGCGTGTATTTGGCAAGAAAAACACATCTTCTTTTGTCAAGGACGGCATCAATGAATATGTAGTAGAAGGAGATAAAAAGGCCATTAATAAGAATAAAATCGGGACCAAAATGGCTGGGCTTTATGAAAAGATGGTTCCTGCAAAGGGTAGTGTAGAAATCAAACTTAGATTTTCTAGCGAAACACACTTGGAAGATGCCTTTGGTGATTTCGAGAAGCTTTTTGATGTGGCGAAGGCAGATGCTGAAGATTTTTATGGCCAAGTTCAAAAGGATATAAAATCTGAAGAACAGAAAGGCATACAAAGACAGGCTTTTGCTGGCATGCTTTGGAATAAGCAATTTTACTATTATAACATGGAGCAGTGGGCTAATGGCGACCCTAAAATGCCGTTTAAGTTCACAGGAAGGGCTTACACCAGGAATGAAACTTGGAAGCACGCCTATATGCATAATATACTTTCTATGCCAGACAAATGGGAGTATCCTTGGTTTGCAGCATGGGATTTGGCTTTTCATACCGTGACTTTAGCCAGAGTAGATAGTGATTTTGCTAAAAGACAACTTGCTGTTGTTTTAAGAGAATATTACATGCACCCTAATGGTCAAATACCGGCTTATGAGTGGAATTTCTCTGATGTAAACCCTCCAGTACATGCTTGGGCGACTTGGAAAGTTTATGAACTGGACAAAAAACAGCGTGGCGGAGTAGGTGATATAAAGTTTCTGGAAAGAATTTTTCATAAGCTTTTATTGAATTTTACTTGGTGGGTTAATCAGAAGGACGAAGAAGGAAATAATATTTTTGGAGGTGGATTTTTAGGATTAGATAATATTGGTGTTTTTGATCGTAATGCTCAGATACCTGGCATTCAGTTGAAGCAAGCAGATGCTACAGGTTGGATGGCCATTTTTACCTTAAATATGCTGAGGATTTCTTGCGAGATTTCTTTGGAAAGGCCTGTATATCAGGATATGGCGTCCAAATTTTTTGAGCACTTTTTGCATATTGCCGCGGCCATTAATAATAATATGGAAGAGGGAACTATAGGTCTATGGGATGAAGAGGATCAGTTTTATTATGATAAGATTCATACCCCGGAGGCAAGAACTATATTTTTGAAAGTAAGATCTTTAGTGGGGCTAATTCCGCTTTGTGCTGTGGAAGTTATTAATCAAGACTTGCTGGATAAGCTGCCGCAGTTTAAAATAAGGTTAGAATGGGTGTTGAAAAACAGACCAGATTTAGCTTCTCTTATTTCTAGATGGCATGAACCAGGGAAGGGTGAAACGCATTTGCTGTCCCTTTTAAGAGGGCATAGGATGAAAATGGTTCTCAAAAAATTATTTAGTGAAGCTGAATTCTTATCAGATTATGGTATTCGTTCTCTTTCTAAATTTCATAAAGAAAACCCATTTGATTTTGACCTGAACGGTGAAAGATTGGAAGTAAGCTATAGTCCTGCGGAAACGGAACTTTCTATAATGGGTGGTAATAGTAACTGGCGTGGACCTATATGGTTTCCGTTGAATTATCTTATTATAGACGCTCTGCATAAGTATTCTCAATATTATGGGGACGATTATGAGGTTGAATACCCAACGGGTTCAGGCAAAATAACTACCATAGCTAACGCTGCCAATGAAATATCTAAACGACTGATTAAGATTTTTGAGGAAGACGAGACAGGTAAAAGGCCGGCTCTTCAAATAAATGAGCAGTATGATGAAGATGAGCATTTTAAAAAGCACCATTTGTTTTATGAGTATTTCAACGGCGACAATGGCGAAGGCTGTGGAGCCGCTCATCAGACAGGTTGGACAGGCTTAGTGGCAGATTTAATAGAAGAAGTAAACGTCTTTAAAAAGTGATTTTTTAAAACTGGGTATAAAGTAAAAAACTCAAGGGCAAGGCCCTTGAGTTTTTTTGTACATTGTTTTTGACTACTCCGGTCTGGCTAGAATCTCTTCCATAGAATAGGTGATTCCGTTTTTAATCACGTAGGTTACATTTAGTGCATCGGTGATTTCTTTCAGAGGGTCACCGTCAATGATAACCAAATCTGCCAATTTACCTTTTTCTATAGAACCTAAATCTTTACTTACTCCCACAGCGGTAGCAGCACCCATTGTAGCTGCCTTAAGTGTAATGTAAGGTGAAATTCCTGAGTCTACCCATGCGTGTAATTCTGAGTGCAAGCTATAACCATAAGGAATAAAGGGGCTATCTGTACCTGCCGTTACTTTAGCTCCAGCATTAATAAGCGTTTTGAGCGTCTCCTGAATGTTTGGAAAGTTACTAAGGTAGCCAGGGAATATTTTAGCTATTTGGCCCGCTCTTCCACGCATCTCGTCTACATAGTCCGTAGGATAGAAATTATTTAGCTGCTTGTTATCAAAATACCATGGGAGCTTTGCGGCCATGTGGTAAAAACCACCTTGTAAAGAAACGGTTGGTGTGATGTTCATTTGAGATTTTACCAAAAGTTCTACAACGTCTTGATAGGTATGGTTCATTTTGGTAATCTTAGGAGAGTATCCTCTTCTACTTGTACCACCGATATGTTCTACGGCATCTACGGCGTATCTCATAGCAGGGAAAATCTCGTGAGAAGAAACTGGTATACCGTTTTTATGTGCGAATGCCGTAATTTTCTTTTGAAGAATATCCGGCATTCTTACGTAAGTTTTGATGAGGTCGTAACCTAAGGCCACAGACCTGTCAAGTTCTAAGTCTAGCTGTGCAGAAGACTGTATACTGTTTGCCAGACCATAATAAATACGTGTACCATCTGTTAGTCCTCCAGTAAAGAATTCTCTTGGTCCCATAAGGCTTCCTGTATCCCAAGACTCTTTTCTTTCAAGAGCATCGTATGGGTCGGAGCCTGTTTCTCTTAAAGATGTAATACCATAAGATAACCACAAGCGACCAAGTTTTTCGCCTGTCATAGCATGCTGATGCGTATGCATTTCAAAAAGCCCTGGAATGACGGTTTTGTCTGATGCGTCAATGAATTTACCTTCTCTGCCAGCCTTATGCTTCTCAATAGCTTCAATTCTATTTTCACTGATGATGATATCCATGTCGGTTAGATATTTCTCTGATATACCATCAAATATTTTTCCGGCGTGGATAATTGTTTTGCCTTCTGGCTGCCCATAATCCCAATTAAAAGTTAATGGGACGGTTTCTGTGACCATGTTTTCAAGGTTTACTTTCTTTATCTGGTCTGTGGCCAGATAAACTAAGCTTTTGGAGTCGGATGACCAACTAGGCACTTCCGCCAGCTCATTTGTTATTCTGGTAGGAGGGCCTACAATATTTCCTTTTTTATCTACCTTGATAGTCCATAAAAGTCCATCTAAAACATAGGCCATGAATTTCCCATCTGGAGACCATACAGGGCCATTTTTAGCTCTCATACCTAGAGAACGTTCTTCCACAGGAGATATGAATTTCTCAGATTGGTCTTCTAAAGAAACCAATAAGATTTTATTAATACCCTCTCTAAATCTGCTAGAATAAACGTCAAGTGCAGATAGGGCAATGGTTTTTCCATCTGGTGACCAGCTAGGTTGACTAGGAACAAAAAGAGCTTCGTGAAGGGGTTCTATTTCTTTCGTTTCTAAGGTGATGGCCTGCAAAGCACCTTTACCCCAAATATTTCTAGCGTCTGCCATGTAAAACGCTATTTTCTTTCCATCTGGAGACCAGCTTGGATAGTTAATGTCCATATCCGATTTCTGAAGCTGCGTTTTTTTGCCAGTGGCGATTTCAAATAACCAGAGATTCATATTGCCAGACTCATCTGTTAAGTACGCTATTTGTTTTCCATCAGGAGACCATACAGGGTCAGAACAAATGAATTTGCTTTTTATAAGTACTTTAGGATTTGGGTTTCCTTCTTCTAAAATCCAGATGTCGCTTAAAGCCGAGAAAATGTATTTTTTACTGTCAGGGGAAATCGACAAGCCTTTTATGCCTTTCAC